>CABSZR010000169.1 GCA_902482185.1 uncultured Collinsella sp.
AGAGTCCCGTCATGCCCCTTGCCGCCACACAGCGCTGCGCGCGCATTATCGATGCAATCCGTCTAGCCCTCTAGGCTTGGCGCTGACGCGTAGGGGATCATGACGCTGGCGCCCGTAGCCGTAGTGCTTGGCGGCCCGCATCTCTGATGCCCCTTTTATAAGTTGCGGTGGAATAGTTCCTGTTTGCGGCAGAATAGGGGCCAAACAGGAACTATTTCACCGCAACTGATGAGGGGGAGCTGGAGATGCTGACAATCGGATGTCATCTTTCGACGACGAAGGGCTATCGGGCAATGGGGGAGACGGCGTTGTCCATTGGTGCCAATACCTTTGCGTTCTTTACGCGCAACCCGCGCGGTGGCAAGGCAAAAGACCTTGACATGGATGACGTGGCGGCTCTGCGCGAGCTTATGGCGCAAAACGACTTTGGACCGCTGGTGGCGCATGCCCCATATACCTATAACCCCTGCTCCGCTAAGGAGCGGGCGCGAGAGTTTGCCTTGGAGGCTATGGCGGAAGATTTGCAGCGTCTGGAAGCACTGCCCGGCAACTACTACAATTTTCACCCCGGTGCGCATGTGGGACAGGGGACAGACGCCGGCATTCAGATGATTGTCGACACGCTGTGCCAGGTGATGTTTGAGGGACAGCAGACGACGGTATTGCTCGAGACCATGGCGGGCAAGGGCACCGAGGTGGGCCGTAGCTTTGAAGAACTGGCGTGCATTATCGAGGGCGTTGCCGCCAAGTGCCCAGAGCTGTCCGATAAGCTGGGCGTTTGTTTGGACACCTGCCACGTGAGCGATGCCGGCTACGACATCATCCATGATCTGGACGGCGTGCTCGACGAGTTCGATCGCGTGGTGGGTATCGAGCGCCTGCGCGCCGTGCACATCAATGACTCCAAGAATCCCTGCGGCGCCCATAAGGATCGCCATGAGTGCATCGGCAAGGGCTACCTGGGTAGTGAAGAGTTTGGCGGCGGTATGCAGGTTATACAGAATATTGTATCGAATGGCCGCTTGCACGCATTGCCATTCATCTTGGAGACACCGAACGAACTTGCAGGTTATGCGGCCGAAATCAAACTGTTAAGGTCGTTGCAGCAGTAATGGCTGCCATAAAGTGGAGCGCTCCATTCACGTTATGGGTTTGTTTCAATCAGTTTTCTAATTGCAGATTCTTCCAAGCGGGTGCATAATAACCCTCAGTTTTTGCAGACCTCTGAATCAAACGAGGTCATCGGAAGGAGACTTATTATGAAGCTCAAGAAGCTTGGCGCATTTGCCGCCACGGGCGCCATGGCGATCGCCCTTGCACTGACGGGCTGCGGCTCGTCCAACGCCACCTCTGGTTCTGATGCCGGTTCCAGCAGCTCTGACGACGCTAAGGTCGAGAAGGTCGACGGCTCCAAGGAGTACGCGCTCGTCAAGGATGGTACGCTCACCGTCGGCACCTCTGCCGAGTACGCTCCGTTTGAGTACAAGGATGACAACGGCGATTATCAGGGCTTTGACCTTGAGCTCATCAAGGCTATCGGCGACAAGCTGGGCCTGGATGTCGAGTATGTCAACAATGACTTTGACACGCTGGTTCCGGGCGTCGCTTCGGGCGCCAAATATGACGTCTCCATCGCGGCTATCACCGACACGCCCGAGCGCGAGAAAGAAGTCACTTTCTCCGATTCCTACTACATGGACGATCAGGCTATCGTGACCAAGGTCGATAACGCCGACATCACGGCCGACAACTACAGCGAGAAGCTCAACAACGCCGATGCTACCATCATCGTCCAGTCTGGCTCGACCGCCGAGTCCTTTGCCCAGGAGAACTTCCCCAAGGCCAAGATTGTCCCCTACAAGGACGCCACCGAGTGCTTCAGCGCCCTGCAGTCCGATAAGGGCGACGCCGTAGTCACCAACCGCTCCGTTGCCAGCCAGCTGACCGCCGAGCAGTTCAACACCTGCCAGACCATTAAGCAGATTAGCACCGGCGAGGAGTACGCCATCGCCATCAACCAGGGCAACACCAAGCTCAAGGACGACATCAACCAGGCCATCAAGGACCTGACCGACGACGGTACCGTTGACGCCCTCATGGCTAAGTACAACATCAAGTAAAATAGCTACTTGATTGCTCACGGGCCCTTTCCGTTTTGGCGGAGAGGGCCTTTGCGCTTCTCTTGACGGAGAGTATTTCCGTCTCGTTTTGCCGGCAACTTCTACGATAGGAGCCACCTTGTCTCGACTGAACAAAGGGGCCGCGGAGCAGCGTTTTCCACTGCCCGCCTTGCTCCAAAAGCTAGCCTGCGCCATGGCCGTGGCGCTCGCGCTGGTGTGCGTGGGGGCATATGCGCCCACGACCGCCCAGGCGCTTGAGACCGCAAAGATTACCGCCCGACCCAACACCGGTTCGGGCAGCGCTGTGGTCGGCGGTACCGAGACGCGCATTACCTGGGAGGTCCAGGCCGATGCCGACGAGGAGCTGAGCGGTCTTTCTTTGACTTTTGTCGACGGCACGACGTTTGGTACCGATGACACGCGATTGACGATGCTCTCGGGCGAGGACCTCATGGATCGTACGCCCATGAAACCCACGTGCAAGGCTGATGGCCAGACGCTCAAGATTGACTTTGGCGAGACGGCGCCTGCCGGCGGCTTTTTCCGTGTCGAGATTTATGGTGTGACGTTTCCCGTCGAGGGCGGCGATGAGGTCTTTAGCGGCACCTATACGCTCGCTGACGGGTCGACCAAGAAGATCTCCAAGATTCCGTCGGTGGAGATCAAGGGCGTGACGGCCTTCGATAACTTCCTGGCCGATCTTAAGGAGCAGCCGTGGGTCGAGGCCTGGAACTCCAATATGTTCCTGCGCCTGTTCTTGAACCCGGTCATTTTGGTCCAGAGCCTGCCGATCGTCTTCAAGGGCTTCCTCATGTCGCTCTCGATCGTGCTTGTGGCGTTTCCGCTGGCAATTCCCTTCGGTTTCGCCCTATCGCTCATGCGCATTTCCAAGTC
Organism: uncultured Collinsella sp.; assembly: GCA_902482185.1. Taxonomy (GTDB): domain Bacteria; phylum Actinomycetota; class Coriobacteriia; order Coriobacteriales; family Coriobacteriaceae; genus Collinsella. The sequence continues at coordinate 3,015 of CABSZR010000169.1, forward strand.
GCGCATCCTGCGCTGCCTTGCCGGTATCTACGTGAATATCATTCGCGGTACGCCGGCGTTCCTGCAGATCTATATCGCGTTCTTCGGTCTGCCGTTGGCCGGCGTCAAGGTTGATGACTACGTGCTCGGCGTCATCGTCATGGCCATGAATTCGTCTGCCTATCTGTGTGAGATCTTCCGTGCCGGTATTCAATCGATCCCCAAGGGCCAAAACGAGGCTGCTCGCTCTCTGGGCATGAATGCCTTCCAGACGCTGCTCTACGTTATGATTCCGCAGACGTTCCGCAATGTTTTGCCTACGCTGACCAGCGAGTTTATCTTGCTTTACAAGGATACGTCGCTGCTTGCGGCCGTGGGCGTGGTCGAGATCGTCATGAACGCCCGTACCATCGTGGCCACGACGGGCTCCATTACACCGTACGTGGTTGCCGCCCTGTTCTATCTGGTCATCACCCTGCCGCTCGCTCGCTTGGTGAGCGGTCTTGAGGCGAGGCTTTTGGGCACGGCCGAAACCAAAAAGAAGCGTCCCACCAAGAGTGCCGGACAGGTTGTCGCGACGCCTGCCGATCACATCGCCGGTCTGTAAGGAGGTCCTATCATGAGCGAAACCAATAACGCGAACGAGGTCGTCGTCAGCATCAAGAACCTCCAGAAGGCCTTTGGCGATAACGTGGTCCTGCGCGATATCGATCTGGATGTGCACAAGGGCGAGGTCGTCGTAGTCCTGGGTCCTTCGGGCTCGGGCAAGTCGACGATGCTTCGCTGCATCAATCGTCTGGAGCATCCCACGAGCGGCTCGATTGTCGTTGAGGGCGTGGACGTGTGCGCCAAGGGCGTCGACCTTAACAAGGTACGTACGCATCTGGGTATGGTGTTCCAGCAGTTCAATTTGTTCCCGCACCTGTCAGTCAAAAAGAACGTCATGCTCGCGCAGCAGAAGGTGCTCAAGCGCAGCAAGGAAGAGGCCGAGAAGATTGCCGTCGAGGAGCTGACCAAGGTCGGTCTTGCCGAGCGTATCGACTTTATGCCGAGCCAGCTCTCGGGCGGCCAGCAGCAGCGCGTTGCCATCGCCCGCGCCCTGTCGATGAACCCTCACGTTATGCTCTTTGACGAGGCCACGTCGGCGCTCG
>CABSZR010000170.1 GCA_902482185.1 uncultured Collinsella sp.
GACTTTCTCTTTAAGGCCCCGAAGGGGCCGCTCTTTGGCTCCCCCTTTTCCCCCTATGGGTTTGCAGAATGTACGAAAAGAGGTGTAAGGAATGGAGGATCAGCAAGCAGCTTTGGAACAACTGCGGGAACTTTACAGGGAAAAGAATGAGCATTTAGAGAAGTTTTTGGAGCCGGTGGAGCCGTATGAGTTTTATCGTGAGATCTTCCCGGAAGGATCTTTCGAGAGGAAGGGCCATTTTGAGGACAGGAAGGGAAACGGGATCGCGGTGACGGTGACGAAAGGTGAGGTTGATAAAGCAACCGGGATCGCCCTGCAGATCGAAGGGGACGGTAAAGCGAAACGCTGTACCATCACTGATGAGCTGGATGAGCTGCGGGAGCTGCAAGACACCGATTTCACGATTATGTCCCCGATCTCCTATTTTGGGCTGCGGCGGTGCGGCAAAAATGCCCGGTATCTCTATGCCCTGGTCTTTGACCTGGACGGGGTAGGTATGCCCCAGCTCCGGGACACGCTGCACCAGATGAATAAGGATATTCTGCCTCAGGCAACCTTTGTTGTAAACAGCGGGACAGGGCTTCACCTGTATTATGTGCTGAAAGAGCCGGTGCCTATGTACCCATACAACCAAAAATGCTTGAAAGAGCTGAAATATTCTCTTATTCGGCAGATTTGGAATAAGTTTACCTCCACCATCAAGGAACCGCAAATGCAGGGGATTTTGCAGGGATTTCGGGTGGTCGGCTCCGGCTCGAAGCTGGGGCGTGAGTACCCTGTGAGGGCGTTCCGGCTCGGCGGGCCGGTGGAGCTGGCGCGGCTGCTTGATTATATCCCGGACAGCAACGGGGAGCAGCAGCGGCTTGAGGGGCTTATGAGAAAGAGCCGCCTGTCGCTGGCCGAGGCGAAAGAGAAGTACCCAGATTGGTATGAGCGGCGGATCGTCAAGAAGGAGCGGCGGGGCCGCTGGACGGTCAAGCGTGACCTTTACGATTGGTGGCTGCACCGGATCGCCGATGAAATCCGGGTGGGCCATCGTTTCTATGGCATTATGACGCTGGCGATTTATGCGAAAAAATGCGGGATAGACGAGGACGAGCTGCGCCGGGACGCTTTCGCGTTGCTTCGGCCCTACGATGATATGAGCGTGGAGGATATAAACCGCTTCACGAAAGATGATGTGGTGTGCGCCCTGGAGATGTTCAACGAGGACTATGTGACATTCCCCAGGGACGATATAGCGAAGCTCTCCGGCCTGACTATGCCTGTCAATAAGCGGAACTGGCGCAAGCAGCCCTTCAATAAGTTGCGGTGAAATAGTGTCTGTTTTTGCCGCTAGATAGCATATTTAGTCCCTAATTCACCGCAACTTGTTGGTGGTGGCTTACTGGTAGCGTAGGCACTCCACCGGGTCGAGCTTTGCCGCGCGGCGAGCGGGGTAGAAGCCAAAGATTACGCCGATGCCGACGGAGACGGCAAACGCGATCAACACTGTTGTAATGGAGAAGCTTGGCGTGATCGTCCCGGTAGCTCCAAACTCGCTCATGATGCCCGAGCTTGCGGCAAAGAACGTGAGTCCCCATGCCAGCAGATAGCCAATCAGGACACCCAACAGTCCGCCGGTGACGCACAGCGCCGAGGACTCGGCCAAAAACTGCGCGGTGATATCGCGACGACTTGCGCCCAGGGCACGGCGAATGCCGATCTCACGGATGCGCTCAGTCACGTTGGTGAGCATCATATTCATAATGCCGATACCGCCGACAAGCAGCGAGATGCTGGCGACAGCGCCCATGATGAGCGAGAACGCGCCCATAAAGGAGTTGAGTGCATCGATGGCGCTTTTCATGGAGGTCGCCGATACACTGTCGTACTCATCATCCTCCGCGATGCCCTTCATTGCGCGCACCTTGGACTCGATGGTCTTACAAAGCTCGTCCATGTCTGTGCCCTCGGCGGCAAGAGCCGTCACGCTGGGGAATGAAGGATTTTCGTCGCCAAACAGGCCTGAGATGGTTTCGCGCGGCATATACAGCGTGAGCGAGCCCATGGAGTCGTTGCCGCCATCAATCACACCTACAATCTGCACCTCGCCGTTGGACACCTTGATGGTTTTCCCCAGCGCATCCTGTTCGTTGCCGTAAAGCTGATCGGCGCCGCCGCGGCTGATGAGCGCCACGCGCGAGCCTGATTGGGACTCGGCCTGGGAATAGGTGCGCCCCGCAACGAGCTTGCTGGCCCCCACGGCGTCGAGCATGTCGCTATCGACACCCTGTGCCATGACGGTATAGCTTTTATCGCCGGTCTTATACTCGGTATACGCGCTGTCGACAATGCCGATCTGCTCTATCTGCGGCACCAGTTTTTGAAGCTTCTCGATGTCGGACTCGGTGAGTTCTTGCGACGAATAGATTTGCACCATGCGTGCCGCATTGAGGCCCAGACTGTTGACCAGGCTGTTTTGGATGCCGCCGATGAGCGAGGTCATGGCTATGACCGAGGCGATGCCAATGACGATGCCCAAGATGGTGAGCAGACTGCGTCCCTTGTTGGCCTCGAGCGAGTGCAGGGCTTCTTGGATAAGATCTCGGGTGCTCATGCCTTCGCTCCTTTCGGCCACGTGGAAGATGTACAAGTCGCGGGTAGGTTGCTGACGACCTCGCGTAGCGTATTCGGCGCATGTGCGATATATGCGCCGTCATGGATTCGCCCGTCGCGGATAGTCACGGCACGGTCGGCCTCGGCAGCAATGCCCGGGTCGTGCGTGATGAGTACGATGGTCTTGCCTCGTTCTTGGAGCTTATGGAAGGTTTCCATCACAAGCGCTCCGGTAGCGGAGTCCAGGTTTCCCGTCGGCTCGTCGGCCAGAATGATGGGCGGGTCATTGACGAGGGCGCGCGCGATTGCGACGCGCTGCATCTGGCCGCCCGAGAGCTCGGATATGCGGTGGTCCCAGTGGTCGACGGGCAGCGTGACAGCCTGCAGCGCGTGCACGGCGCGCATTTCGCGCTGGCTACGGGGCACATTGGTGTAGGCCAGCGGCAGCATCACATTTTCGATAACCGACAGGCGCGGCAGCAGGTTGAAGCTCTGAAAGACAAAGCCAATGCTCAGGGCGCGAACTTCGGTGAGCTCCTCATCATCGAGCTCGGCCACGTTGAGCCCTTGCAGGTAGTAGTCGCCCGCCGTCGGCTTATCCAGACAGCCTAGGATGTTCATGAGCGTCGACTTGCCCGAGCCCGAGGGGCCGGTGATGGCGACGAACTCACCGGGGTCTACCGCCAGGCTCACGTTGTGCAGGATGTGGGCGCAATCGGCTTCGCTCTCAAAGATGCGGTGCACGTTGCGGATGTCGATAACGGGACGCATTACATGCCCTCGTCGGCAGACATACTGCCCGAATCCGCACCGTAGCCGCCGTCAGCCGTTGCGTCCGCTCCGGTGTCCATGACGAGGGTGTCGCCATCGCGCAGCTTGGTAACCGGCACGTTGGGGTTGATCTCGTTGCCCTGGTCGTCGCGCTTAACCTGTGTCTTGCCAACTACGGCTTCGTTGTCGTTTTGCGTCACGATGGTCACCTTAACGCGGCGTGTCTCCTTGCCTTCGTCATCGGTGGCAAGATTGACGTAATAGTGCTCGCCATCCTCGGTCATCAGGGCCATGGTGGGCACCATGACCACGTCGTCGAGCTGCTCGGTCACCACCGAGACCTCGGCCGTCATGCCCGGCTTCAGGCGCGCGTCGGGCGCCTCGATGAGAATGTCGACGTTAAAGGTCACGCTGCCGCCGCCACCGTTGGCGGCGTCGGAGTTTGCCACCGACGCGATAGCCGTGACGGTGCCCTGGCTCACGATATCGGGAAACGCGGGATACGTGACGTTGGCGCTCTGCCCAACGGCGATCTTGGCGATGTCCTTTTCGCCCACCTGCACGGTCACCTTCATCTTAGATAGGTCGGCGATCTGCATGCACTGCTTGCCGCCGCTCGTGTCGCCTTCGCCCATGACCATGCCTCCGGTCACCGTGGCGCCTACTTTGGCGTTGAGCTCGACGATGCTACCTGAGCTGGGGGCCTTTACGGTGCGTTCGGCCGCCTTGGCGTTTGCCTGGTCCAGGGT
>CABSZR010000171.1 GCA_902482185.1 uncultured Collinsella sp.
CCATAATCTGCGCCTGCATGTCGGTCGGGAAACCGGGGAACGGAAGCGTCTGGATGTCGACCGGCTTGATACGCTCGGCACGGTTCACATGGACGCCATCTTCGACGCGCTCGCAGTCGATACCCATGAGCTCCATCTTCTTGAGCACCATGCCCAAGTGAATGGGGCAAAAACCCGTGACGTCGACACCGCGATCGTCGGCCATCAACGCACCGGCAACGATAAAGGTACCGGCCTCGATGCGGTCGCCCACCACGCGATGGGTAACGGGATGGAGCTCTTCCACGCCTTCGATAGTCACGACGGGCGTACCGGCGCCGACAATCTTGGCGCCCATCTCGTTGAGCATGTTAGCGAGATCGACGATCTCGGGCTCGCGGGCGGCATTATCGATAACCGTGGTACCCTGCGCGCGCACGGAGGCCATGATGAGGTTCTCGGTCGCACCGACGCTGGCGAACTCGAGCGTGACGGTGGTACCGTGCAGGCCCTGGGGCGCGTTGGCGTTGATATAGCCGTGGGCGGTATCGAACTCAACGCCCAAGGCCTCAAGACCCAAGATATGCATATCGATCTTGCGAGCGCCCAGGTTGCAGCCGCCGGGCATGGCGATCTTGGCGCGATGGAAACGGCCCAGCAGGGGTCCCATCACGGCAGTGGAAGCGCGCATCTTGGCAACGAGCTCATAGGGAGCCTCCCAGGAATCGACCTGAGAGGTATCAATCTCGAGCGTGTGCTCGTCGAGAACATCGATCGTAGCGCCCATGCCTTTGAGCACCTTGCCCATCACGTGGACATCGGAAATATCGGGCACGTTCTGCAGCGTCGTCTTGCCCGGCGCCAGAAGCGTTGCCGCCATAAGTTTGAGCGCGGAGTTCTTAGCACCCGAGACGGGCACGGAACCTCCGATGGCGTGGCCACCCTCAACGCGGATAATATCCAAGGTCTACCCTTTCAAAAAGCATGCCCGGGGTGGCTGGGCCATCCCGGGCATGATGTGTTCGCAAATGGTCGAACGCTAAATCGTTTGACTATTGGGCAAGCTTGAGCTTACACCATGCGATTTCATTATAGAGGTAGGCGCGGCGTGCATCATCCTCCGACAAATTACCCAGCTTCTCTTCAAAACCTTGAATATCAGCTTTAAGCTTGTCGGCATCGACGGTCGCCAAATCGCAAGCGCGCTCGGCGAGAACGGTCACGACATCGTCCGCAACCTGGGCATAGCCGCCGGCCACGGCAAACGTGTGGTCGACAGTGCCCATGGCCTTATCGGAAACGCGAACGTAACCGCGGTCGATCGTGCAGATCTCGCTGGAGTGAGCAGGCAGAACGCCAAACTCGCCATCCGTGGACGGAATCGACACAAACGCAGCGTCGCCCTCATAGGCGCAGCTCACGGGGCACACGATGCGGATACGCATAACCTACTTCTCCCCCATCTTGCGGGCGCGCTCGCGCACGTCCTCAATCGTGGAAGCATAGCGGAAAGCCTGCTCGGGCAGGTCATCGGCCTTGCCGTCGACAATCTCGGCGAAAGAGCGGACGGTATCCTCGACGCGGACGTAGACACCGGGGTTGCCGGTGAACTTCTCGGCGACGTGGAAGGACTGCGAGAGGAACTGCTGGATCTTACGGGCACGGTTGACCGTAAGGCGCTGCTCCTCGGACAGCTCGTCCATACCCAGAATGGCGATGATGTCCTGAAGGTCGGAGTACTCCTGCAGGAGCTCCTGGACCTTGACGGCGACACGGTAGTGCTCCTCGCCGACGATCGAGGGATCGAGAGCGTCGGAGGAAGACGCGAGCGGGTCGATAGCCGGGAACAGGCCGAGCGACGAAATGCTACGCGAAAGAACCGTGGTGGCGTCGAGGTGCGTAAACGTCGTGGCAGGCGCCGGGTCGGTCAGGTCGTCTGCGGGGACGTAGACAGCCTGGACGGAGGTAATGGAGCCCGTCTTGGTCGAGGTAATGCGCTCCTGGAGGTCGCCCATCTCGGTTGCCAGCGTGGGCTGGTAACCAACGGCGGACGGCATACGGCCCAGCAGTGCGGAAACCTCGGAACCTGCCTGGGAGAAGCGGAAGATGTTGTCGATGAACAGCAGAACATCCTGGCCACGATCACGGAAATACTCAGCGGTGGTAAGGCCGGCCAGACCGATGCGCAGACGCGCTCCGGGCGGCTCGTTCATCTGACCATAGACCAAGCAGGTCTTGTCGATAACGCCAGACTCGCTCATCTCGAGGAACAGGTCGGTGCCCTCGCGGGTACGCTCGCCGACGCCGGTGAACACCGAGGTGCCGCCGTGCTCCTGGGCGAGGTTGTTGATGAGCTCCTGAATCAGAACGGTCTTGCCGACGCCGGCGCCGCCGAACAGGCCTGTCTTGCCGCCACGGATGTAGGGCTCGAGCAGGTCGACGGCCTTGATGCCGGTCTCGAAGATCTCGGTCTTGGTGGTGAGCTCGTCGAAACGGGGCGCTGCATGGTGGATGGGGTAGAACTCCTCCACCTCGGGCATGGGCTTACCGTCGACAGGCTTGCCCATGACGTTCCAAATGCGGCCGAGCGTCTTGGGGCCAACGGGCATCTTCATGGGCTCACCGGTATCGGTGGCGATGAGGCCGCGCTGCAGGCCGTCGGTCGAGGACATGGCGACCGTGCGGACGACGCTGCCCGGAAGCTGGCTCTCGACCTCTAGGATCGTGCTCAGATGACCGATCGGGGTCTCGGCCTCGACCGTGAGCGCGTTGTAGATCGGGGGCACCGCGCCGTCAAACTTGACGTCGACGACAGGGCCGATGATTCGCACGATGCGACCATCACCGGCAGTCGTCTTCTTGGTGGCTTCCTCGACCGCAAGCTTTACGGTGTTATTAGCCATTACTGTTCCTCCAATGCTGAGGCTCCGCCGACGATCTCGTTAATCTCGGTCGTGATCGAAGCCTGGCGCACGCGACTATACGTGCGGGTAAGGGTCGAGATGATCGCGGTGGCGTTTTCCGTCGCGGAGTGCATGGCCTTGCGGCGTGCACCCTGCTCGGCAGCCGCCGAATCGATCAGGGCCTGGTAGATGACCGTCAGGATATAAGACGGCACAAGCTTGCCGAGAACATGCTCGGGAGAGGGCACGAACTCGAACGTGGACGAGATGCGCTTAGGGGCGTCGGTCTCGTTCTTACGCGGACCGTGGGCCATAGCGATCATCTCGGGGTCGAGCGGCAACAGATGCTCGACGCGAAGCTCTTGATCCACGCGGTTCTTGGCGTGGTGGTAGACAAGCTCGACACGGTCAAGCTCACCGGCACGATACGCATCGCAGATATGAGAGGAGATCATGCGGGCCTGATTGAAATCGGGCTCAGAGGAGTTGCCCTCAAAGTGCATGACGACGTTTGCGCGGTCACGGAAATACGTGGCCGGCTTACGCCCGCACGCGATGATCTCGCACTCGATGCCGTCGTTCGCCCAAGAAGCGGCGAGCTTTTCGGCCGTGCGCTCCACCGTCGTATTGAAACCGCCGGCAAGGCCGCGGTCCGAGGCAATAACGACAATCAGGCCATGCTTGACGCTCTCATGCTTCTGCAGCATGGGATCGGTGCCCGAACAGGAGGCGTCGCCGGCGACCGTCAACATGACGTCGGTCAGCGCCTCCTTATAGGGCTCGGCCTGCTTGGAGCGATCGAGAGCACGACGGATCTTGGCCGTAGAGACCATCTCCATCGTGCGCGTGATCTGCTTGGTCGTGGTAACCGAGGAGATTCGCTTCTTAATGTCGCGAAGGTTGGCCATAGGGCTTAGTTCTCCTCTGATCCAGAAACATCCGAATGGTGCTTGGCCATGAACTGCTGCTTGAAGTCGCCGATGACGCGCAAGAGCTCAGCCTTGGTGTCATCATCGATCTTCTTGGCGCGAACCTTGTCGAGCAGCGAGCCAAAGCCATTGTCCATGTACTCGATGAGCTCGGCACGGAAAGGCAGCACGTCGGCAATCTCCAGGTCATCCAGGAAGCCCTCGTTGCCGGCAAACAGCGTAACGATCTGCTCGCCAACCTCAAACGGCTGGTAGCGCGGCTGCTTCAGGAGCTCGGTCATGCGAGCACCATGGGTCAGCTGC
>CABSZR010000172.1 GCA_902482185.1 uncultured Collinsella sp.
GGTCGGTTGCAATAGTATCGATCTCGCCGGCCACAAGCGCCTCGCGCAACGCGGCACGGTCACCGGCATGGCGCAGCGGCGGGCTCATCACATACTTGGCACCCGCAAAACCGTCCTCGCCCTGCTCCAGATAACAGGTGTCGTCGAGCATCAGATACTGGGGGCAGGTCTCGACATAGATATTCTTCTGCCCGCGCGCTTTGGCAGCACGGATGGCCTCGAGCCCCAGCTTGGTCGAAAGGTGCACCACGTTGACCGGAGCGTCCCCGGCCAAGTGCGCCAGATACAGCAGGCGGCTCACGGCCTCACCCTCGCACACATCCGGACGGCTGAGCGCATGGCCCTCGGGCCCGTGGATGCCCTGCTCAAACACGCGCTTCTGCAGCACGTTGACCAGCGTACCGTTCTCGCAATGCACGCACAGTATGCCGCCAATACGCTTGAGCTCCTCGAGCACCTCGAGCGTCTCGGCATCGTCCAGGCGCAGATGATCGTAGGCAAAGTAGGTCTTGAACGACGATACGCCCGCCTCGCGCATGGCCGAAAGATCGGCGCGGTTGCGCTCGTTCCACTCGGCGAGTGCCATATGAAAAGCGTAGTTTGCCGTGCAGGTGCCGTCGGCGCGATGATGCCACTCGGCAAGGGCATCGGGCATGGTCACGCCGCGATCGGCCGTCGCGTAGTCCACAATGGTCGTCGTGCCGCCGCAGGCAGCCGCGCGCGTGCCGGTCTCAAAGCTATCGGCCGTCCAATCCATGCCGGTCCAGCACTGCATGTGCGTGTGGCCGTCGATAAAGCCGGGGAATACCCAGCAGCCCGCGGCGTCCTCGACGGTATCGCCCTCGCCCGGCTCAATCGCCGCGGCGATCCGCACGATCTTATCGCCATCCATGGCAAGATCGGCGCGGCGAAGCCCCTGTGGCGTCACGAGCGCGCCGTTTTTGATGATGATCATGTTGCTCCTTATTGATTAATACAGTTGGCCACGCGATCAAAATACGAGCAGGCGGCAATATGCTCCGTTATGCGTCGCTGTCCCTTGACGGTATCGACGTCCCACAGCTCGTAGGCACGCGCCTCGACCAGCGCAACGTCGACGCGACCTTTGAGAATCGAGCCCCCGCCGTCCTTGCCCTCAAGACACATAAGTGCATCGAACAGTTCCGCCGGAAAGAGCACCGGGCTCGAAGGCTCACCGTTGCACGCAAGACGCACCGGATGTTTGCGGCCACGCTCGTCAAATGCACGAACCATAGCCTCAAAAGAATCCGAACTCACGAGCGGCTGGTCGCCCGGTAAAAAGAGGCAACCTTTCCAGTTGCGTTCGACTCCCCACGAAAGGCCCGCACGGACGCTTTCGCTGCGCAGCTCGCCATCGTGCAGCACGCACGGGCAATGCTTGTCCTCGCAAATCTGGGCGACCTCGGGCCAACGCGTCGAAACCACAACGTCAAAGCCCCGGGGAACCGAATCGATGGTCCGGGCAATCAGCGGCTCGCCATAGATATCGGCGAGCATCTTGTTGGAGCCAAACCGCTTGCCCTCGCCCGAAGCCATAATGACGCATCCAAGTTTCATGGTGATACCTCCCCTGAAACCATCGTACCCATAACTCGCGCCGCGGGCATCCACATCGAAAGCGCTTATCCCGCACGCCCGCGATGCAAAATAGGGGCACCCCGCCAGTTGGCAGAGCGCCCCCTTTACATGGCTTACCTCAGCCCGGCTTTAGGCCTGGAGCCAACGGGCGGTGTTGCGCTCGTCGAGGGCCTTGAGGGTAGCGGCGGGATCGGCAACCTTCTGCAGGAACATCATGGCAGCGATGGCATACGGCTTGTAGCTGGCCTCCTTGTACATGCCCACGCGGTGCATGTCGAAGACGTCGGCGTTAACCTCGCCGTGCTCGCAGGAGACACCGGAGATGTCGGCGGGCAGCGGGTGCATAAAGATGGTGTCCTGGCCGTTGGCAGTCTTCTCCATGAGCTCGGTCGTGGAGCACCAGTCCTGATGGGTGGCGTTCTGGGCGAGCAGCTCCTTCTCGAGCGCTGCGATGCCGGCGTCGTCGCCCTCGGCGTACAGGTTGGTGCGCTTCTCCATGGCGGCAAACGGAGCCCAACTCTTGGGGATCACGATGTCGGCGCCCTCGAAGGCCTCGGCCATGGTGTTGACCTGCTTAAAGGTGGTGCCGGACTCGGCGGCATAGCCCTTGGCGCGCTCGACGACCTCGGGCATGAGGTCGTAGCCCTCGGGGTGAGCCAGGGTGACGTCCATGCCAAAGCGGGGCAGTAGGCTGATCAGCGACTGCGGGCAGGACAGCGGCTTGCCGTAAGAGGGCGAATAGGCCCAGGTGACGGCAACCTTCTTGCCCTTGAGGTTCTCAAGGCCGCCAAACTCGTTGATGAGGTAGAGCATGTCGGCAGAGGACTGCGTGGGGTGATCGGAGTCGGACTGCAGGGAGATGAGCGTGGGACGGTGATCCAGAACGCCGTCCTCGTAAGCCTGCTGCACGGACTCGGAGACCTCGGCCATGTAGGCGTCGCCCTTGCCGATGTACATGTCGTCGCGGATGCCGATGACGTCGGCCATGAAGGAGATCATGGTAGCGGTCTCGCGGACGGTCTCGCCGTGAGCGATCTGGGACTTCTTCTCGTCCAGGTCCTGCAGCTCAAGGCCGAGCAGGTTGGCGGCCTTAGAGAAGGAGAAACGCGTACGGGTGGAGTTGTCGCGGAACAGGGAGACGGCCAGACCCGAGTCGAAGATCTTGGACGAGACGTTGTTCTCGCGCAGCTCGCGCAGGGCGTCGGCGACGATGTAGAGAGCCTTGAGCTCATCGGTGGTCTTGTCCCAGGTGTGCAGGAAGTCGCTGCCGTACATACCCTTAAAATCGAGGCCGTTCAGCTGCTCGACGAGCTCGGTAAACTTAGCGTCCATGGAAATGTCCTTTCTAAAGATGAAACGATCGCAGTGAGTAGATGTGCTCCGGCATGCGCGTGTGGCTAGAACATGCAGAGCACCATGACGAGGACCCGCCACCGTTGAGGAAGCATGGGAGATAACGACCGCGGGCCCCAAGTCAACAGGAGGCGCCGGGGGCATAAACTGTCCCCGGCTCAACAAAATCGAGGAATGGGACTAGTCGATCTTGTTGTTGGTCAGACCGGCGCGGAACACGGTGGCGTCGCCATCGGCCTGGCTCGGATCGTAGAGGTTCAGGGCAGCCACATACATGGCGGCAGCGGTGACCAGGTCGTCCTTGTAGGTGACCTCGTTGGGAGCATGAGCCTGAGACTCGGCACCCGGGCCAAAGCCCACGCAGGGGATGCCGTAGCGGCCCTGGATGGAAACGCAGTTCGTGGAGAAGGTCCACTTGTCGCACAGCGGGCGACCGGTGCGCTTGTCCATGCTGGGCTCGCAGCCGATGCGCTCGTCACCGAACATAGCCTTATGGGCGTCGACGAGGGCCTTGACGTGCGGAGCGGTCTCCTTGTTGATCCACGTGGGGAAGTAAGCCTCGGTCTCGTAGACCTCGCCGGTCCAGGACGGACGGTCGTACATGTACATGGAGACCTTCACGTCGTCGCCGTACTTCTTGGCGGCCGGCAGGTTGCGGATCTCGTCCAGGCAGGACTCCCAGGTCTCGCCGGCGGTCATACGACGGTCGATGGAGATGGCGCAGGAGTCAGCGACAGCGCAACGGCTGGGGCTGGTGTAGAAGATCTGGCTGACGGTGCAGGTGCCGCGGCCCAGGAAGCGGGCGTCCTCGTAATGCTCGGGGTTGAACTTGGGGTCCAGCATCTTCACCAGGCCGTTGATCTCGGTGGAGCCGTCGGCGGGATTCTCGTTGAGGTCGCGGATGTTCAGCAGCACCTCGGCCATCTTGTGGATGGCGTTGTCGCCCCGTTCGGGGGCGGAGCCGTGGCAGGACACGCCGTGCATGTCCACCCGGATCTCCATGCGGCCCCGGTGACCGCGATAGATGCCGCCGTCGGTGGGCTCGGTGGAGATGACGAACTCCACCTGGTTCCGGGCATCCTCGGGACCGTTAAAATACTCGTTCACGATGGACTGCCAGCACATACCGTCGCAGTCCTCCTCCTGCACGGAGCCGACAA
>CABSZR010000173.1 GCA_902482185.1 uncultured Collinsella sp.
CATCGCGACCGGCGCCCTCGCCATGCATGGCGCAAAAACGGCTCTCGACATGCGGACCGTCAACGTGACGACGCGCGCCCAGCACCATGTGGTAACGCCCATCATCATCGCGCCACACCTTGGGGTCACGCACGTGGCAGGTCAAATCCTCGGGATAATCCTCGGAAGCCAGCACCACGCGCTTTTGGCTGAACTCCCGACCGGCAAGGCCATCAACGCTCTCGACATAAACAGTATCGGCGCGGCGGCCGGTATTGACGTAGTCGTACGTCCCGTCCGAATCGGAAAGCTTAACGTTGCCCGTATAAAGTACGCGAATGCGACCGTCCTCGACCAATGCCGAGCCCGAATACACGCCATGGCAGTCGAACGGCTCATCGGGCAGCAGCGGCGCGCCAACATACTCCCAGTTCATAAGGTCGCGGCTCGTGGCATGACCCCAGGCCTTAACGCCGCCCTCAACATCAAACGGAGCATATTGAAAATAAGCGTGGAACACGCCGCCCGCCTGGCAAAGACCGTTGGGGTCGTTGAGCCAGCCCGTGGGCGGCATAATATGAAAGCGCTGGCCATACGCGCCATGACCGCACTCAGAGGCGGCGGCGTCAACAGCGGCGACCAGCTTTGCAAGGTCGCGACCGAGTGCATTAGACATATCAAAGTCCTAACGGATCGAAAGTTACAAGGCACAAGAGATCGGCACCAGATACGGGAAACGCCCGCGAGCATACAACCCGCGGGCATCCCCTCAATCAAAAGCTCTTAGGCCTGCTCGGAAGCCTTGGGCTCGTCCTTGTACAGGACAAACGAGACGGCAAAGGAAACCAGCGCGGCGACCGCAAACATGATCGCGTACTGCACGGGTTGGGCCAGGCACAGCAGGATACCGAAGATACCGGTAACGCCCGTGCCGGAGGCAGCCAGCGAAGTGAGCGCGCAGACCAGGGCACCGCAACCGCCGCCGATGCAGCCGGCGATGAAGGGCTTAAAGAAGCGCAGGTTCACACCAAAGATGGCAGGCTCGGTAATGCCCATGAAGGCGGACAGGGCCGAAGGAAGCGCCAGACCCTTGATCTTGGCATCGCGGGTCTTAAAGGCAACGGCGAGTGCGGCGCCACCCTGAGCGATGTTGGCAGCACTGGCGATGGGCAGCCAGTAGGTCACGCCGTACTGGGCAAGCTGGCCCAGGTCGATGGCGGTGTACATCTGGTGGATACCGGTAACGACCGTGGGGGCATAGAACAGGCCGACGATAAAGGAACCGATGCCGAAGGGCAGGGTCAGAAGGGCCTGAATCAGACCGAGGATGGCGTTCTCGGCCCAGACAAAGATGGGGCCGACGGCAACGAGAGTCACGAGCACGGTCACGAACACCGAGACAAGCGGAGTCACAAAGAGATCGAACATCTCGGGAACGATCTTGTGCAGGCGCTTCTCGAGGAAGGCGAGAATGGCACAGGCGATGACGATGGGGATCACATGACCCTGATAGCCGACCCACTCAAAGCTGTACACGCCGGGGATGACGTTGACCATGGTCTGCACGCCCTCGGAGGCAACCGTATAGGCGCTCTGCAGCGAGGAGTTGATGAATGCACCACCGACGACGGCGCCCAGGTACGGGTTGGCGCCAAAGGCCTTAGCCGCGGAGTAACCGATCAGGATCTGCAGAATGCCAAAGGACGTGCCCGAGACCAGGTCGGCAATCTTATAAATAAAGTTATTGGTGTCGAGCGCGATAAAGCCGTTGGAGGCCATAAAGTTGAGGGCGCTCATAATGCCCAGCAGCAGGCCCGAAGCCACGATGGCGGGGATGATGGGGACAAAGACGTCGCCGAGCACCTTAATGGCACGCATAAAGATGTTCTGCTGCTGCGCCGCTGCCTCCTTGACCTCGGCCTTGGTGGCAGCCTCGACGCCGCTGAGCGCAATAAACTCGTCGTAGACCTTGTTGACGGTGCCAGTGCCAAAAATAATCTGGAGCTGGCCCTGGGCCTCAAAGACGCCCTTGGCGCCGTCGATATTCTCGAGGGCCTCCTTGTCGACCTTGGCGTTATCGGCAATCACAAGGCGCAGACGCGTGGCGCAGTGTGCGGCAGAGACGACGTTGTCGGCGCCACCGATATTGTCGAGCACCTCTTGGGCTGATTTGCGGTAGTCCATGACTTCCCTTTCCTCCAACGGGCGCATCTGCACCCGGCCATCTTTGACACTTACACTGTAATCGTTTTCAGTCTCATATGTCTGTAATCGTTTTCACAGTAGGGTGAACGGTAGGAAAAAGCCGGCGAAAAGTAGTTTTAAAGCAAAAAGAGGCGGCTCAGAGACAGGCAGACGTGCCCAAAGCCTAGACATTCATAAGCTGATGGCCGAGCTTGAGCGTCTTTAGACCACTCTCCCCCTCCACGCCATCGAGCGTGTTGAGCAACATATTGGTCGCCTCGACGCCACTGGTCAGGTAGCCATAATGCACGGTGGGAATGCCGCCCGTCAGCGCGCGCAAAAACGCGTTGTCGCCAAAACCGCTCACGCGGTGTATACCCTCGCCCATGCCGCGAACCTCATCGATGGCACGCAGCGCGCCCGCCGCCATGGTGTCGGTCGCGCACGCGATAAACGAAACATCGGGGTCGACGGAAAGCAGTTCACGCGCCGCACCATAGCCCGAGTCGAGCGTAAACGAGCCCAGGCGAATCAAGGCAGCATCGAGTGGGTTACCCGCGGCGCGCAAACCGGCTTCAAAACCGCGGCGGCGTTCATAACCAGCCGCGCGGTCTTCTTCGGTAACTCCAATGTAGGCAATCTTGCCGTCCACGCGACCCGCAAGCGCACGGCCCAGCTCAAAGGCAGCCTCGTAATCGTCGTGATAGACGCACGCCGCACCCTCGACATGCTGGCCGATCAACACAATGGGCACACGGCACGACTCAATCGCGCGACGGTGCTCGTCGGTGATCATGGTTGCCACCAGCACAATGCCATCGACCGGGTGGTTTTGGAATAAATCGAGGTACTCGAGCTCGCGATCGGGGGCGTTATCGGTATTGGCAAGCAGCATCTGGTAGCCACGGCGACCGAGCACCTGGCCAATACCGGCGGTAATGCGGCTCACGGATTCCGAGTTGATCTTGGGTACGATGACGCCGATGAGCTTGGTGGAGCCGGTGCGCAGCGCACGAGCCTGACTAGAACGCACGTATCCGGTCAGCTCAATCGCCTGCTTAATGCGCTCGGCCTTGTCCGCCGATATGTACCCACCATTGAGGTAGCGCGAGACGGCGGCGCTCGAAACGCCGGCCAGCTCGGCCACATCTTTCATCTTTACCACGAGCACCCCTGTCATTGAAATCGCTTTCACCATGATACCTGTTCGTTCCGGCGTTCTAACGAACGCCGGACTGCTCGACGCTGCGCGGGCATCTGCCGGGCGATCTGCCGCTCAAACCGTCGCTCGCGTACATGAAGTACGCGTCGCTCCTCTTTCGTGGCACCTCGCCACGGCAGTTGCCCGCTCGCTGACGTACGCTCGACCAGGAGCGCCCCACTTTGTGCAATCTGCTCGCTAGGGTTCTATCCGTGGTAATCGCCGTTGTATTGGATCAACGTCAGGTCCTCCACGCCATCGAGCGCGCGAATGGCGTCCGCATAGGGCATGTCAACGCCGTCCGAGAACACCTCCACGGCCATCTCGACCTTGTCACCGCGCATGGTCTTGGACTTCACCGTAAACTTGGTGCGCCCAAATGCACGCACGATATCGTCGCCGGTGGTCTGGCCCGTGTAGTGGATGACCATCATGTACACGCGCGCCTTGTCCTGGTGGCTCGCAAAGCCGGCGATCATCACCACGATCACCACCGCCGTGAGCCCCACGAGCGCATACATGCCGGCTCCCGCCGTAATGCCCGTGGTAATGGCCCAAAACAGATACAGCAGGTCGAGCGGGTCCTTAACCGCCGTACGGTAGCGGACGATGGACAGAGCACCGACCATACCGAGCGAGATGACCACGTTGGTCGAGATCGCGAGCGTGACCATGCAGGTGAGCACGCACATGCCC
>CABSZR010000174.1 GCA_902482185.1 uncultured Collinsella sp.
TGGGTGCCGAGTACGAGCCACCGGCGATGGCGGGAGACCGGGCGAAGCTTGTGGGTCGCGTGCCGGCATCCGAGGTGCAGGATTACGCGCTGGAGGTGGCTGCCTACACGAGCGGTCGCGGGCATCTGTACCTGGAGTTCGCCGGCTATGCGGCATGCCATGATGCCGAGCGCGTCATCGAGGCGGCCGCCTATGAGCCTGAGGCCGATCTGCCCAACACGCCCGACTCGGTCTTTTGCTCTCATGGCGCCGGTTACACGGTCAAATGGTACGACGTGCCCGCCGCGGCGCACGTAAAGATCGATCCCGCCACCTTCCGCCCCTGGCGAGCAGCAGACGCCGAGTTTTTCGGCCACATATGACAAAGGGACAGCTCCTTTGTCATATGCTATTGGTATAACTCGGTATAAGTTGGTATAACTATTACCAGGGTTTGCCAATCCGAGGAGGCCGACATGAATCCAAATCCCTTTAAGCCCACGGCTGGCAAGCGGCCTCCGATACTCATCGGCCGCGAGTCGGTCATCGAAGATTTCGAGGAAGGACTCGATAACGGCGCCGGAGCGCCGGGTAGGCTCATGCTCATTACGGGAAACCGCGGCTGTGGCAAGACGGTTCTCCTGCGGGAACTGCAACGTCTAGCCAATGAGCGCGGATGGGCGGTTGTCTCCGATTCCGCTTCGCTTGGCTTATGCGACCGATTGGCCGACGCGCTTCGCTCGAATAAACCCGTTGTGACGTCAATGGAGCTCGGTCCGTCGTTTGGTCGGATGTCGGTCGAGGCGGCGCGAGCAAAGGGCGAGACATTGCGCGGGCTAGTCAACGAGCGCCTTAAGAAGCTCGGTCCAGGCAAGGGCATACTGTTTGCGATTGACGAGGCGCAATCGGCGTCTATCGAGGAACTGGCGGCTCTTGCCGTTCTCTATCAGCAGGTGCTTGGAGACCAGGATGCCACGGGATTACCCGATAGCGACCAGCGTGGTCTTGCGCTGGTGTTTGCCGGCTTACCCAGTATGGTTGACGATCTGCTCGAAGAGCCGAGCGTGACGTTTTTGCGGCGTGCCCAGCAGCGTACGCTGGGGGCGATTTCTTTGCCCGAGGTGCGCGATTCATATATCCAGACGGTCAAAAACGCTGGTCTTTACGTTGACGCGGGGACGGCGGACCTTGCGGCACACAAGAGCATGGGGCATCCCTATATGGTTCAGCTGGTGGGATATTACATGTGGCGGTCTGCCGTTCGGCGTGACTCGCAGGTCATTGAAGTGTGCGATGTCGAGGCTGGCTACGCCGATGCCGTCTCCGAGTTCTATGAAGCGGTCGACGCGCCCCTGTATTACGGGTTGCGCAGTCCGCAACGCCTCTTTATCGAGGCCATGGCTGCTGACGAGGGTAAGCCGACGCGCATGGCGGATATCATTGAGCGTTGCGATCGCACCCAGAGCTGGGCGAGTAAATATCGCGCAAGCCTGATTCGCGAGCGCGTCATCGAGGCTGCCGGATACGGCCTCGTCCGGTTTACCGTGCCCATGCTGGGCGCGTACATTCGAGATCGCATTTTATGGCATGAGTAAGGTGATAAAGGTGATGGAACAGAAGATGAGCCCGCGGGCTATCGAGGTACGTGGCGCGCGCGTACATAACCTCAAGGACATCGATATCGATATTCCGCTGGGAAAGCTCGTGGGTATTGCCGGCGTGTCGGGTTCGGGCAAGAGTTCGCTGGCGCTGGGGGTTCTTTATGCCGAGGGCTCGCGTCGCTACCTGGAGGCGCTAAGCACCTATACCCGCCGTCGTCTAACGCAGGCCGAACATGCCCAGGTGGACGAGGTGCTGCACGTGCCGGCGGCGCTCGCATTGCATCAGCGCCCCAGCGTGCCGGGCGTGCGTTCTACCTTTGGCACCATGACCGAGCTCAACAATAGCCTGCGTCTGCTCTTTAGCCGTTGCGCCCATCACGTATGCCCGCATTGCGGGGCGCGTTTGGAGCCGAGCCTTAACGTGGCCGCAGGCCTGTCGCTCACGTGTCCGACGTGCGGCCGCGAGTTCTACGCGCCGAGTGCCGAGGATTTGGCTTTCAATAGCGGCGGCGCGTGTCCCACTTGTGGCGGCACAGGCGTTATGCGCGAGGTGGACGAAGCGAGCCTGGTGCCCGATGAGTCGAAGACTATCAACGAGGGCGCGGTGCTTCCTTGGGGCACGCTCATGTGGGATCTGATGAAGCAAGTGGCCGGCGAGATGGGCGTGCGTACCGACGTGCCGTTTAACCAGCTCACGCCTCAAGAGCGCGACATCGTGTTCCACGGCCCGGCGGTTAAGAAGCACATTCTTTACGTTCCCAAAAACGGCGAGGGTGCCACGCCGCTCGACTTCACCTATTACAACGCCGTCTATACCGTCGAGAATGCGCTCGCCAAGGTCAAGGACGATAAGGGCTTAAAACGCGTTGCGCGCTTTTTGCGCGAGGGCCCATGCCGTGATTGCGACGGTACGCGTCTCTCCGAGGCTGCGCGCCAGCCCCAGGTGCGCGGTATCAATCTGTCACAGGCGGCGGCCATGACGCTTGGTGATGCGATTGAGTGGGTGCGCGGGGTGCCCGCATCCTTGCCGCCCGAGATGCGGCCCATGGCAGCGGATATCTGCGATTCGTTTTTGGGCACGGCTCGTCGTCTGGTCGACCTGGGTCTCGATTACCTTTCGCTCGATCGCGCCGGTGCCACGCTCTCCACGGGTGAGCGTCAGCGCGTGCAGCTCGCCCGCGTGGTGCGCAACCGATCGACGGGTGTGCTTTATGTACTGGACGAGCCCTCAATTGGCCTGCATCCTGCCAATGTCGACGGCTTGGTGGGTGTGATGCGCGACCTGGTGGGCGACGGCAACACCGTGGTTGTTGTCGACCACGATACGCGCGTGTTGGCGGAGGCTGATTATCTGGTTGAGATGGGCCCCGTTGCCGGAGCAGGCGGCGGCAATGTGATCGCCGCTGGTACGGTTGACGAGGTCGAACAATCGCAGGGCAGCCGCATCGCACCGTTTTTGCGCGCAGACCCCAAGCGTTTGCGCCCGCGGGTGGCTGACGACGAAATGTTCGATCAAGGCCATATCCGCATGGCGACCGATGTCATCCATACCGTCAAACCGCTCGAAGTCGATATACCGCGCGGTCGCCTTGTCACGGTGACGGGCGTTTCGGGTTCGGGCAAGACGACGTTGGTGCTCGAGACGCTCATCCCTGCACTCAAGGCTCAGGCAACTGGCGCGCGCCTGCCAAGCCATGTGCGCAGGGTCGACGCCGAGGGCATCGCACGCGCCAACCTGATTGACGCCACGCCCATCGGCGCCAACGTGCGCTCGACGGTGGCGACTTATGCCGACATCCATGACGAGCTGCGCCGCGCCTTCGCCCGTACGTCTGAGGCTAAGGCAGCCGGCTACAAGGCAGGCGCCTTTAGCTACAACACCGGCGCCTTGCGCTGCCCTACGTGCGACGGCACGGGCTCGATATCACTCGACGTGCAGTTTTTGCCCGATGTCGAGATCGTCTGCCCGGCATGTCGCGGCTCACGTTATGCAGACGCGGCTTCGCATATCCATCGCGAGGGCAAGGACGGGAGCTTGCTTACGTTGCCGCAGCTCATGGATATGAGTGTGGATGAGGCCATCGACGCCACACTGGGACTCAAGAAGGTTCAGACGCGCTTGCAGACCTTGCACGACCTGGGCTTGGGTTATCTCACGCTCGGTGAACCCACGCCGGCGCTTTCGGGCGGCGAGGCACAGCGTCTTAAGCTTGCGAGCGAGATGGGCCGCGTGCAGGACGATGCCGTATTCGTATTCGACGAGCCCACGATCGGCCTACATCCGCTCGATGTTCAGGTGTTGTTGAGTGTGTTCGATGGCCTCGTTGCCAAGGGCGCCACGGTTATCGTGATTGAACACGATCTCGACCTTATCCGTAACGCCGATTACGTGATCGACATGGGCCCGGGCGGTGGCGATGCGGGCGGGCAAATCGTCTGTGCCGGCACGCCGGGGGACATCGCGGCCTGCTCCAAGAG
>CABSZR010000175.1 GCA_902482185.1 uncultured Collinsella sp.
GAACGTGACGGAAGCGACACGCCCCCGAGCCGCTTTGCCTACTCGGCTGGCAACCGCGCCCAGTTGAGCCACATCGACAAAAACCGAGCCATCAAAACAGCTGCGGCGTCACCTGGAGGAATGGACCCTTGTTTCCGGTCTTTTCCTCCAAGCGGCGCCGTAGCTTTTTTGTGTCCCGGTTACGCCCCAACGCAGTTGCGGTGAAATACGGACTGTTTGCGCCACCTAGGCCGCAAAACAGTCCCTATTTCACCGCAACTTATATGGGGATTGATTAGATGAACGAGTCTTTGGACAGCTCAAAATAGTCGGGATGCAAGGCGATAACCGGGCCCTGCTCCTCGGGCATCAGGTGCAAGTGCGTCTCTGCCAGATAGCTCGCCGTGTCGGTATCGCCCCTCTTAATGGCCTTGAGAATCCGGCGATGTTGCCGACGAATCGGCTCCCAATCCAGATCCTGCGACACCATACGCAACCAGTTGTATCGCTCAAAATGCGTGTTGATGCTCTTCATCCAATCCCACAACATGTGACGACCGGCAATTTCAAAACATGTCTCATGGAACAGGTTATCCAGATCGAAAAAGCGACGCGTTTCGCTATGGTCGAGCGACTCGGACTCGGCAAGAATCTGCTCAAGCCGCTGCTTTTGCTCGGGCGTGGCGGCCGAACAGCATTTAATAAGCACGCTTCTCTCGAGCTTCTCACGCAAGAAGCAGGCGTTTTCGGCGTGTTCCATGCTGATCTTAGAGACGTAGGTGCCGCTTTTGGGGCGCGTTTCCACCAGCTCCTGCTCACGCAGGCGCACAAAGGACTCGCGAATGGGCGTGCGCCCGATTCCCGTCTCCTTTTCCAGACCAATCGCCGAAAGACGCGTGCCGGGTTTGAGCTCGGCATAGATAATCTTGGACCGCAATGCGTTGTACGCCTGGTCTTGCAGGCTCTGATAATGCTGGTGCTGTTCCATAAAGCCCTCGGATAAGTCCTCGGTTTGTCGAATATCACCACGTAATACTATCGCATCGACACGCCCCAGCTCCCAATCAGTCTTTTTGGGACGGGGCTTTTTTGGCTACCCTGAGCCGCAGGTCGGCCCCTTGCCACGAATAGGGCCCATCTACTACGTTAACACGGATAGGCTCGGCCATACCGAAAACCGTGAAAACAAAACCGCAGGTAGACAGCTTGTCGATTTTCAAAATAGCCGGCTATGGTTGACCTCTGCGGCTTAAACGTAGTAGATAGGCCCTATTCGTGGCACAGCACTACTCCATCCCAAATTGGCACCCCGAGCCCTCGTGAGTTGTCAACAAGCTGTTCGCCCAGCGCTTTATCCGCGCGGCATTTGGAAAATAGCACCACCGCAAAACCCGCGAGTAGCGCTTACTTTGCTATATCTTGCTATACTTTGCTATATCTTGCTATATCTTGAGCAAAGGTGGCTCACATGCAAACAAACCCTTTTAAGCCCACAGCAGGTAAAACACCTCCCACGATTATCGGCCGCGAAGATGTGCTCGAAGAATTCAATGAGGGCCTCGTCAACGGGCCTGGTGCCCCGGGGCGCCTAATGCGCATAGCCGGCGTCCGTGGAACGGGCAAGACGGTCCTCCTTGACGAGTGCTCACGTTTGGCGCAAAGCCGTGGCTGGACGGTCATAAAAGAGGTCGCAACCGAGGGACTTTGCCAACGCATTCTCGAACAGCTGCAGCCCAAATTCCAGGCCAAACACGCCAGATTTGAGCCCACCGTAGCTGGCATATCCATCGGCAGCATAGACATTGAGCGAATCGGTCCATCGCTACGCGACGCCATGAGACAGACAATATCCAAGAATGGAAATGGCCTGCTCATCACTCTCGACGAGGTTCAAGACGCAGAGCTCGATGAGGCCCGAACGCTCTCCATTGCGATTCAGCAGGTTATCGGCGAAGACCTTGATATCGCCTTTGTTTTTGCGGGTCTGCCTTCGATGATTGAAAGCATCATCAACGGAAAGACACTTGCGTTTTTGCGCCGCGCCCTCCCCTTTGACCTGAAGGCTGTGGCAGTAACCGAAGTGTTGTATTCCCTCGAGGAAACCATTGAAGCGTCTGGCGTGGAGTTGCAGCCAGGTATTGCCGGCCAACTTGCCGAGGCAACGCAAGGCTATCCTTTCATGATCCAACTCGTTGGATACTACGCATGGCAGTTGGCGAGACGCGCGCATACAGCGATTATTGGAGAAGAAGAAGCCGAGCGCGGCATTGCAACGGCACGCGAACGCTTCTGTGCCATGGTGATTGAGCCCGCGCTACAGCGCATTCCGCCCACGTGCATCGCTTATCTGCTGAGCATGGCATCTTTGGGGCAGACGAGCTCGACCAGCATGGTTGCCGATGCCCTAAACAAAACGCCTCAACAGGTGAGTTCCGTCCGCAGCCGCCTGTTAAGAGAATCGATTATCGAGGCTCCCTCGTACGGCAAGGTCTCATTTGCCATCCCCTACATGCACGACTACCTCTACGAGCACAAAGCCGAACTGGAAGTTGAACTGTAGAAACGGCAACTGCCCTGCAAGACGAAAACCGTTTTCGTACGGATTTAAAGCAGACGTAAACGATTTTCGTCTTGATTTGCGTACGGAATTAAGACGTAAATTGCGCTTTCGTACGCTTATTACCAGACGCAAATTGTTTTCGTCCGGCCATGCGTCCCCAATCTAGACGAAAAGAGCCCCGAGCTCAAAAATCGGGGCTCGATGTAAGTTCTAGGGTGTCAGAAGTTACATCAGCCGCTTACGACCGCTCTGTCTATCTCTCCGAGCGGGACGGGCGCCGATGCCCTGATCTCTGCCATGTCGAGGTGCGAGATCAAATCCTTGGCGCGCTCGCCGGAGTGGTATGCCTTGTTCGGCGCCACCTTCCTGTAGAGCTTCTTGAGCTTCGTCTTCCCCTTGTTGCCCGGCGGCATCTCCGTCTCAGGTGGCAGCCCTAGGAAGGACAGGACGCCGGGCAGGTCGCACAGCATCACGTCCTCGATGTCGGCCTTGGCCGCCAGGTCGACGACTCTCTGCGCTGTCGGCGAGATGTTCGGGGTGCTGCTACCGCCCGCTGGTTCGGAAGCTGGCGGGCAGTAGCGGGCAGTAGCGGCAGTAGCGGTGTGGCTCGATAGGCCCGAATATCCGTAAGGAAGGTGCTCGCTCTCATATGTGCTGATATGCCTCGCCTCGCGAACCTTGGGATGCTTCCTGAGGTAATCCCTCAATTCGAGCCACTCTTTATGCTCATAACGCTTCGAAATCGTTTCCCCGTCGACAGTTTCCTTCACATAATGGTATGTTCGAACGCCTTCGAACTTGCCGAACCCGTTCTCAACGCTGAAGTTTCTGAACCAGCGCGAAAACCCATTCAGGTCCATGAAGTTGACTTGGGGATGCCTGTCTTTCGTTCGTTCGAATGAGTGGACGAGCGGAGTGCCTTTGACTTGTTCCAGGCCGAAGGCTTCCATTTCGCGGGCCTGCTCCTTTTTCCAGAATTCGAGATACGACGTCAGCGTCTCGCTTATCGAGATCCTCCGCACGCTTTTCTTGCTTTTGGGCGAGCGAACGCTTCGATCGGCCGCGAACTGCTGCTCAATGAGGATGCTTCTGTTCTCGACGGAGACATCGGACCACGTCATCCCGAGGGCTTCTGCCCTTCTCATGTCGGTGTCGAGCATGAGCATCACGCATGTGATGTGCGCGTCCGGTTCTCGATTGAGTAGGATGTCGAGTAGGCGAGCGGCGTGATGGTTCCTTCGCGGTTGTCGTGGAACTTTTTTGCGTACGAGCCGACGGTGTCCCTCGATTTTTGGACGTAGGTGCCGCTGTTGAGTTCTGCCTTGTAGGCTTCAAGTGCGGCGTCGACCTCTCGGCTTTTGGTGGTATGTATGGTCTGCCACGGCGAATAGCGGTATTTGCCCGTGACCGGATCCTTGCCGAGGCTGTGACGGTAGCGCCACGTGTATTTGTCGCGGCGTTGCTTCGTTCCTTTGCCTATGACGAGAGGTCGGTCGTTCAT
>CABSZR010000176.1 GCA_902482185.1 uncultured Collinsella sp.
ATCATATGACGCGTGGCGCGGCAAATCTGGCGAACCTTATCGGTCATGCGCTGCAGGTTAAAGTCGACGTAGATGATCGTCTGCAGCAAGCGGAAGTCGGAGGCGACCGGTGACTGCGTGGCAATCAGGTTGTAGCAGACGGCCTCCAGGTTGGCGCAGCGTGCGTCAATCGAAAGCGTGCGCTTCTTGGTCTTGGTGGCGAGCTTGCGGTCGTCGGTCACATAGGCCTTCACGGCATCGTGGAGGGCCAGATCGACGGCCTCGTAGATGCTCAGCATCTCGTGACGGGCCTCGATGAGCTGACGGGAAAACAGTTTGCGCATGGTTCACTCCAATCAGTTGGGTGCGGTCATGCCGCCCGCACAGTGAATACGCACCGGACCAGATCCGATCGGCTTGGGACTAGTCGCACCGATCAGCCAAAGCGGCCGGTGATATAGTCTTCCGTCCGCGAGTCCACCGGGCTGGTGAAGATCGCGTCGGTTTGACCATACTCGATGAGCGTAGCGGGCTCGCCGGCAACTTCCTGCAAGAAGAATGCGGTGTAGTCGCTAATGCGAGCTGCCTGCTGCATTGAATGCGTGACGATGATAATCGTCATCTCGGGCGCCAGCTCGGCCATCAGATCCTCGACCTTAGAGACGGACGTGGGGTCGATGGCGGAGCAGGGCTCGTCCATCAGAAGGACATCGGGTTGCACCGCAAGCACGCGCGCGATGCACAGACGCTGCTGCTGACCGCCCGAGAGCGCCAAACCATCCTTGTTGAGCTGATTGGATACCTCTTTCCAGAGGTTGGCGCGCTTGAGCGATTCTTCCACGATGTCGTCGAGGTCGCTCTTGCTAGTCACGCCCTGCAGACGAGGGCCAAAAGCGACATTCTCGTAGATGGATTTGGGAAACGGGTTGGGCTGCTGAAAAATCATGCCCACGCGGCGACGAAGATCGACCGGGTCGACGCCCTCGGCATAGATATCGTTGCCGTCGAGCGTCATGGTGCCCTCGACGCGCGTGCCCTCAATCAGGTCATTCATGCGGTTGATGCAGCGCAAAAACGTCGACTTGCCGCAGCCCGAAGGGCCAATGAAGGAGGTGATGGCGTTTTTGGCGATGTTGAGGTCGAGCCCCGTCAGCGCATGAAAGTCACCGTACCAAAAGTTGAAATCCTTGGCCGTGATGGCCGCTTGCTCCGGCGTGGGAGCGGACTGATAGACGGACATGGGACTCCTTAACTAGCGGCGTTTGCGCGACAGATAGCGCGCAAACAGGTTGAAGGCCAAAATGATCACCATCAGCAAGAGCGCGGTGCCGTAGGCTGCGTTCATGTTGATGCCGTCGTTGGCAAGCAGGTACAGGTGAACGGTCATGGGACGACCGGAATCGAGCGGCGAAATAGGTAGATTGATGGCCTGCCCCATGGTATAGAGCACCACCGCGGTCTCGCCAATGGCACGGCCGATGGCGAGAACGATGCCCGTGGCAATACGGCCAAAGGCAGAAGGAAGCACGATCTTGGAGACAACCTGCCACTTGGTGGCGCCCAGGCCATATGCGCCCCAGCGGATATAGCGCGGAACGGCGCGAATGGCCTCTTCGGTGGTACGCATGACGATGGGAAGCATCAAGAGCGCGAGTGCCAGGGCGGCCGAGACCATCGAAAGGCCCAGGCCCATGGCCTCGACAAACAAGGCGTAGCCAAACAGGCCCATAACGATGGAGGGCACCGAGGCCAAAGCGTCAGCAGCGTAGCGAATGAGCTCGACGACCTTGCCCTGCTTGGCGTACTCGGCCAGATAGACGGCTGCCAGCACAGCGATCGGCGTGCAGATAAGCATGGCGAGCGCCGTCACGTAGACGGTCGAGACGATCGTGGGCCAAATTCCGCCCTCGGCGTTGACGCCCTGGGGCCAACCGAAGATAAAGTCGAGCGAGATATGCGGCAGGCCGTTGATGACCACGTAGGCGATGATAGCGACCAGCACCAGCGTGGTGATGTAGGCAGCGGCACGAAACACGCCAAGCATGATCTTGTTGGACAGGTCCTTGTTGATGCGGCCCTTCTTGCCGTGGGAAAGGGCACGCTTGATGCGCTCGCGCGACGAGGTCGTATCGACCGTCGTGTCAACGGAATCGAACATAGCCTACCCCCTCTTCTTCTTGGAAATCAGACGAACGATACCCACCAGCGTGGCGGAGATGATAAACAGGACCACACCCATGCCGAACAGCGCCGAGCGGTGCAGACCCGAGGAATAGCTCATGTCGAGCGCAATCTGGCTCGTGAGCGTCGAGATGGGGCTCGCAATGCTGTCGGGAATAACCGGGGCGTTACCTACGACCATGAGCACGGCCATGGTCTCGCCGATGGCACGGCCCATACCCAGCACGATGGCATCAACGATACCCAGCTTCGCGGCAGGTAGCACGACCTTATAGATGGTCTGCCACTTTGTGGCGCCCATGGCATACGATGCCTCGCGAATGCCCATGGGAATGGAATTGAGAGCATCGATGGTAAGCGTGGTGATGGTAGGGACGATCATGATGGCGAGCACAAACCACGCCGTCAGCGCACCAAAACCAAGGCCGCCGGTCAGTTGTGCGATAAACGGGCGGATGATGATCATGCCAAAGAAGCCGTAGATGATGGAGGGTATGCCCGCCAGCAGGTCAACGGCGGGGCTGATGAGCTTGCGCACGCGCTTGCTGGCAATCTCGACCAGGTAAACGGCCGTACCCACGCCCAGCGGCACGCCCATGGCGAGCGCACCGACGGTCACCAGACCCGAGCCGGCAAGCAGCGACATGATGCCGTAGTGGCCCTCAGAGGGCGCCCACGTAAAGCTAAAGAAGTCCGCCAGACCGATGTCGGTAAAGACGGGCAGCGCCGAGTACGTGGTAAAGACAAAAATCAGGATGACGGTAACGACCGCCAAGAACGCGCAGGCAAAGAAGATCCACTGCAGCGCCTTCTCCTTGATATAGGTACTGCGCGATACGAGCGCCAGCTCGCGCTTCTTGGGTGCCTGAGCATTCTGCTCAGTCTGGGAGTTTTCCTGTGCTTCCATGCTACTCACTCCCCTTCTCGCCGTTGGTGACGGGAATAAAGCCCGCCTCGCGAATCTGCTTGTCCATCTTTTCGGACGTCACGTAGTCGATGTAATCCTGCGCCTGCTGCGAAGGCGCACCCTTCACAAAGAAGTAAAGGTCGCGCGAGATGGGATAGCCGCCACTCGCGACCGTCTTCTCGGACGCCTCAACATGATTGACCGAGACGGCCTTGACCGAGGTCTTGGCGTTGAGGCTATCGACGAAGCCCAGCGAAATGTAGCCGATGGCCCCACGCGAACGAGATACCACGTCGCGCACCTGGCCCGTACCCGAAAGAACGGCCGAGCGGCGATCGAACGGCGTGCCATCCATCACGATGGTACGGAAGGCCTCGCGCGTACCGGACGCCTCGTCTCGGTTGATGACCTGAATCCTCAGGTCCTCGCCACCGACCTCTTTCCAATTGGTAATCTTGCCGGCGTAGATATCGCGGAGCTGCTCGGTCGAGAGGTTATCGACGGGGTTGTCGTCGTTCACGATGACCGCGATACCGTCGTGGGCAATGACGATGGGAGTCAGGCCCAGATCCTGTTCGTCGGCATTGAGTCCACGGGAGGAGCTGGCGATATCGGCCGTGCCGGCGCTGACGGCCTCGATCCCAGCGGAAGAACCCAAACCGGAAACGAGCACGTCGATGCCGGTCTCCTCCTTAAAGCCCTCGGCCGCAATCTCGGCGATAGGAAGGCAGGTCGTGGAGCCGGCCACGGTAATGGAAGAGGTAGAAGATCCCGAAGAACAGGCGCACAGCGTAAGCGTAAGCACAGCGGCGCTCAGGACCGATACGATCTTTCTCATAGCATCACGCCGATTGCAGCATGGCGCCCACAGGTGCCGTCCTCGTTACGGTAGGAATAAAAGCGGTCGTTCTGACGAACGGTGGAAAGCTTGGTGTCCACAATGC
>CABSZR010000177.1 GCA_902482185.1 uncultured Collinsella sp.
CCTGGCAGTAACCGCCGGCCTCACGGCGGCGCTGAGCTTCGGCGGCGTCATGGCACCGGCGAGTATGGCGTTTGCTGATGGCATGCCAACGGTGGCCCAGAGCGGCAACGTGACGATCAAGGATTTAACCTATACGGATACGACTTTTAAGGGCATCCAGATTTTCACGGCTAAGGTCACGCAGGATCAGAAGGAAGACGGCACCTGGAATGGGTCTAAGACGCTCTCTGATATCACTTGGGCATCGCCTGATGCCGAGAAAGCCGTGAAGGGCGTGTTTGCTGGTGCGTCCGATGCACCCGGTTCTACTGCTACTCCGCAGGAATGGGCGGATTACATTGCGAAAAAAGCCGGCGATAACGTTGGCGAGAAAGTAAAGGTTGATTCCGGCAGCGTGCTCGACAAAATCGCTAAAGCCTTGGAAGGGGTAACCGCAACTGACGAAACTACTGGCTGGAAAACCTCGACCGATGATGGTAAATTCAAGGATCTGCCCGCTGGTTACTGGCTCTTTGTGACCTATCAGCCCGGTTCGACTAAGGATACCAATAAGACCAACGGCAATACCGACGCTTACACCTCGCCGATCTTCACCATCGTCGGCGGCGCCGATGTAAATGCGGAGCCCAAGAAGGACGTCCCCAACGTGACCAAGGCCGTTATGGACGATGCGACAGGCGCCACGTTTGAAAAGTCCGCCGACTCCCGCATGGATCAGTTTATCGAGTATCAGCTGACCGGCACCGTTGCGAGCAACATCAACACCTATAGCACCTACAATTACATCTTCAAGGATACACTTCCCACATCCATGACGCCTGAGCTCAAGAATGACAACGCGACACCTGTTGTCACGGTCAAAATCGATGGCAATGTGGTCAAGTCTGGCTACGAGCCGACCTATAGCGACAACGTGCTCACGGTCAACTTCACTAATCTTAAGGCGTGCCAAGACGAGAGCGACAAGTCTATCGTCCTGAATGACAGGTCTAAAGTGACCGTTGAATATAAGGCCAAGCTCGACTCTAGTAAGGTTTGCAATCCTGACGGTTCGCTCAAGTCACAATTCGGCAAGTTGCTCGGTACCGCACAGACGAATACGGTTACGCTTACCTACTCCAACAACCCGCACGTCGCCGATGATTACGGCACCACGGTCGACCATCCCGCCTACGACTATACTTACGGCATTGACGTTACCAAGGTTGGCTCCGATGCTGACAAGAGTGAAAATAAGCCAGCCCTTGCCGCCGTTCAATTCACACTGCAAGAGAGTGGATCCGACGATTACATCAAGGCCAACGGTACTCTGACGTCGAATAAGAATGATGCAATTCTGACCACTAACAGCGAAGGCAAGATCAATGTCGTCGGCCTCGATGAAGGTACCTATGTTCTCACAGAGGTTACGCCTGCCCCTGGCTACAATAACTCCGCAGCCGGTGGCATCACGTTCACCATCACGAACAGTGGCCTGCCCGCTAACGGCGATCCTTTCAACCCTGGGTGCAGCTTCCCCGAGGGAACCGATAGGAATCTCGTCCAGTCGACTCCCGCTCCTGCTGGAACCGCCGACGGCATGGTTCACCTCACCGTTACCGATAAGAAGGGCTCCAACCTTCCCCTCACCGGCCTCAACGGCGTGACGTTCACTTGGATCGCTGGTGGCGCGGTGCTGTGCATCGGCGTGGCGCACCTCATCCGCAGCCGTAAGCAGGCTGAGGAGTCCGAGCAGGAGTAACGCTCGCTCACCCATCCCTTTGGCAAGTGGGATGTGATGGCCATGAGACTTGCGGACACTTTTCTCGTCCATCGACGTTCTTGCTTTGCCATTCTTTTTTCGGGGCAGACTCCGCGCTGGAGTTTGCCCCGTTCTTTTTGGACAACGCAGCCAGGATTCATTGCCCGATGGATCAAGCGTATGAATATCGAACAGATGTTTGCAAATATTGCGTTTACCAGCTGTAAGTGCGAGTGCTCGCAGTAAAATATCCTTGCGACGCATCCCGTGCGCGGGCGGCCGACGACTCGATCGGAGGTCCCCAAATGCTGAAATTCCTTAACGCGCTCGCCGTCCTCGCGACGGTGGGCACGTTCGTCATCGCGTTTCTTGACTCGTATGAGGTTCGGTTTAAGGTCCGTAGGCGCACGCGCGGTGCGGACGGTAGAAGGCATTTGCGCCGCAACAAGCGCAAATAAGAATGCCCGGGGTTAGAGGCCCGGGCATTTAACAACGTCGGAAACTGGTCGCCCGCGCTCCTAAGTACTTACGCGGGGTGCGTCGTTTCCTGTAGTTATTGTATCCCGAATCGCCCCGCCGATTCGGGACATTCTGAAAACTCAAATGCTGGCCTAACCTCGACCGGACGGTGCAGTCAAGCTGTGTTGTCGGACGGGGGAGCCTGCTAATCGGCTATTATTTGTTCAGACAACCTGAGCTGTAAAGGAGTGACCGGCGATGGTGCAGGGCGCCAAACATATGAAGAGCAATAACGCCGCGGACAACGGTGGCTCAAGTCCTCAGCCCCAACCTCAGCCAAAGCCCAAGCGCCGCCGCAAGCGACTGCCGCGCTGGGCCGATCGGCTCATCACCATCGTCATCATCCTTATTGGCGTGGGCCTTATGACCTGGCCGTGGATCTTGGACCGGCTCGAGGCCTCGGGCGTGTTCAACCAGATCAGCACGGTGTCCAGCACCGTGGACGCGCTGTCTGCCGAGGAGCGCGAGCGCATCCTGCTCCAGGCGCGCTCCTTTAACGAGCAGCTGGCGGGCGAGGCCACCGAGCTTCCCGCCGACCAGATCGAGCCCTACGCTCAGCAGCTCATCTTTGACCGTGACCCCATGATGAGTTGGGTCGAGATCCCCTCCATCGACGTGAGCATGCCCATCTACCACGGCACGAGCGAGGAAGTCCTTATGGCGGGCGTCGGCCACCTGGAGGGCACGAGCCTGCCGGTGGGCGGCACCTCGACGCATTGCGTGCTCACCGCGCACTCGGGCATGCGCAACCTGAGCATGTTCGACGACATCCACTCGCTGGAGCCCGGCGACCTGGTGCTGCTGCACACCATGAACAAGACGCTCGCCTACAAGATGGTGGACTCCGAGGTGGTGCTGCCCGAGGAGATGGAGTCGCTGACCATCGAGCCCGGCGCCGACAAGGTGACGCTCGTCACCTGCACGCCCTATGGCGTGAACGACCATCGCCTGCTGGTGCACTGCGTGCGCACCAAGTACAACAAGAAGGACGCCGACAAGCAAAAGTCGCTGGCCGGCCGCCACTGGGGCAAGCGCGAGTTTGCCGTGCTCATTGTGGTCGTAGCCATTGTGCTGTTGCTGCTGGACATCGTGATCCACGCGGTCCGTAAGCGCCGCAAGGCAAAGGCCTCGGCATAAGACATCGTTCAGAACCACCACAATGGGGACAGGCACCTTTGTGGTGGTCGGGGCTTCCAAACCATCACAACATTCAATGAAAATCTCGATTTTGACGAAAAACATCGAATGTTGTGATGGTTTTCGTTGTGGACGGCGCGGTTTTCGTTGTGGGCGAGACGGTCTTCGCTATGGACGGTGCGGTTTTGCTGCAGAACCGCCAGCCCGCGCCCTGCCAACCGCCGTCCTCGTTACGTTTTCGCTGCATTTAGGTAAAGCACCTGCTCCAAGCCGGCGTTGCCCTGTATACTAGAGCGGTTTAACTGTTATGCGGAAGGGAGCGCCTATGGCACTCAGCGAGAAAGATGTGCACGGCATCGCCGAGTACGCAAAGATCGCACTGACCGATGACGAGCTCGCCCAGATGACGTCCTACCTGAACGACGCCGTCCAGATGCTCGAGCCCGTCTTGCAATATGACTTGCCCGACGTGGAGCCCACGTTCCATCCCATCGGAAGCCTGTCCAACGTGATGGGAGACGACGAGCTCGAGCCCGCGCGCGATCTGCCGCTTGACGTGGCGCTCGAAAACGCCGGGAGCGCGCGTGACCGTTACTTC
>CABSZR010000178.1 GCA_902482185.1 uncultured Collinsella sp.
TGGCTGCCCTCGGGTATGACGCGGTTCATGCAGTCGCCCTCGACCTCCAGGGCGAACGCGCGCGGATGCCCGGCGCACACCGAGGCGGGCACCTCAACGCGGTGCGCTATCTCCTCCTCGTCGGCGAGCGCGCCGGCGTGCACGCGCCCGAGCGTGAGCAGCGGCACGGTGGCGCTGCTGGCCACCACGGGCATGGCACCGGCGGGCATATAGGGGCTGCCCTTGGGCTTTTTGGTCACGGGGTCAATCTGATCCATTCCGCCGTCTTCTATAAGGTGTGACTTACTAATCTGATAGCAGGCCGCCATGCGCTCAATAGCTCCCATACGGGGTTCGGAGCGGCCATTTTCCCACTGCGAAACGGCGTTACCTGTCACACCTGCAATCTCACCCAGTTCATCCTGGGTAACGTCGAAAATCTGCCGTAACTTCTTTATGTTGTCGGATATCGGCATCTTAACTCCTTCCAGGACTTAAATTTATTTTCAATTTTACCAAAATTAATCTTGACCGTGTTCTGAAGATTAATTACAGTTATGGACAGAAAGGAGGGAGTATGAAGTCACTCAAGCAGGCGCGCATGAGCAAGGGCGTAACCAAGAAGGCAATGGCTGAACATCTGGGCATTTCAGGACCTACATACGATGTTTATGAAGACCACCCCGACCGTATGCGCATCGAGACGGCTAAAAAGGCCGCCGACTTCTTGGGCTACAAACCCGAAGAAATTTTTTTCGCTTCAAACTGTAATTAGATTTACCTATCAGAAAAGGAGACACACCATGACCACCAAGAGCCACCAGCCCGAGTTCGTCGCCGAGATCATCGGCAAAACGCTCGACCACCTCATCGACGACCGCAAGCGCGTGGCCGTCAGCTTCGAGCTGGCCGAGAACGGCTGCATGGAGGAGACGCACAGCAGCCTCAAGCGCCGCATCGCGGCCATGTGGGGCTTCCAGACGAGCGGCATCGAGCTTCTGGAGGCGAGCACGACCTGGTTCGAGCTCGGCGGCATGCAGTTCAACGTCTACAGCTCCGTGCAGTTCAGCGTGAACGGCAAGGGCTGGAGCACCGACTTCAAGACCATCGCGCGCGACACCGCGTACGACGAGAAGGAGTAGGACATGCTGAACGAGGTGACCGTACGGGGGGGGGGTTCACCGCCCTCAACGTGAAGAGCGGCAAGTGCGTGCTGCAGTTTGAGCTGGACCCGAAGTTCCGTGACTTCATCCCCAAGCTGGTGGAGTTCACGGGGCAGATGCTCAACATCCACGTGTACGACGACCAGGAGGTGATGTTCGTGGATAGGGA
Source organism: uncultured Collinsella sp. (assembly GCA_902482185.1). Taxonomy (GTDB): domain Bacteria; phylum Actinomycetota; class Coriobacteriia; order Coriobacteriales; family Coriobacteriaceae; genus Collinsella. The sequence continues at coordinate 1,312 of CABSZR010000178.1, forward strand.
CACCGGTGAGGTCGCCTACGAGGACGCCCCGCTGCTTCTGCCGGGCGTCGCGGGCGAATGACCCCGATACAGCGCGCCATGTGCGACGAGTGCGCCGCCATGATGCGCGAGTTCTACAAGGACCCAGAGAACGAGAGGAAGTTCCAGGAATGGTCTATCGATTTACACCATGTGTTGACTGGGCAGCATCTTGGCGACATACCCATTGTTAATTACGAATATGAATGTTAATAACTTTACGTTTCTGGATAGCAAACCTAGTCTGCAGCGCCAATAACAAAGAGGCCGGGCGTAATGCCCGGCCTCGAAATACTCTGGTGGGCCCTCCGGGATTCGAACCCAGAACCCAGGGATTATGAGTCCCCTGCGCTAACCGTTGCGCCAAGAGCCCTTATGAACGGTGAATGCAATTCTAGCAAAGGCAACTCAGGCCTAATTTCTTCGCTTCACGTCGTGAAATACTACCATGCACGAGCAAGTCGCACAACGCAAGATCAAGTTCGATGCTAAACAACAGCTAATCTAGGCCCGTCGCAGATAAGAAGTGTTTTATAAAAAGTTAAGGCCTTAAAATCAGGGCTTCAAGACATTTCAGCGTGAAATCAACCTGATGCCATTTCAAAACCATGCTGGTTTACTACGACGGATTGGCGACCTTCAACCACCGCGTGTTCTCAGTTTGCAAAACCGCAGGTAGAGAGTCCGACGGTTACACGAAAAGGCGTGCGTGGTCGAACATTCAAGATACATCGTAGTAAACCGGCATAGTTCTGAGGCGCAGATGAGGGACGGCTCGCAATCGGACCCGATAATGGGACTGGCGACGCATAGGAAATCCGGTTGCGCGGAGAGGGTCGCGTTCCGCGCGCCAAGTCGGCCGGCGTAGGGGCCGTGCGGGGGCCAGGCGCTCCGCAGGCTGGCCCGGCCCCGCGGGACTCCGGCGCCCGCCCCCCCGGAAAGTTTTTCCAAAATTGTCCTTGCATCGCCGTCCGAGTTCCCGTATAGTACTTCTTCGCACGGGGGCGTAGCTCAGCTGGGAGAGCGCTTGACTGGCAGTCAAGAGGTCAGGGGTTCGATCCCCCTCGTCTCCACCCGAGCATTGAATGAGGCTCCAACGCAAGTTGGGGCCTTTTTTCATATAGGAACACAAGGTCAAAGGCGGCACCATGATCCTCCTGGTCGACAAGATCGAAAAAAGCTTCGGCGCACGCGTCCTCTTTAGCGGCGCGTCCTTCCAGATCAACCCCGGTGAGCGCTTCGCGCTCGTGGGCCCCAACGGCGCCGGCAAAACCACCATGCTCAAGATCATCATGGGCATCGACAGCCCCGACGCCGGCCAGGTCCAGTACGCCAAGGACTGCCAGGTGGGCTACCTAGAGCAGGAAACCAACCTGGAGCACAAAGACACCACCATCCTCGCCGAGGTCATGGCCGCTGCCAAGGAAATCCGCCGCATGGGCGAGCGCGCCAACGAGCTGCAGGCCCAGATCACCGAGCTCTCCGAGAAGGGCAAAGACGTCGACGCCCTCCTCAACGAGTACGGCCAGGTCCAGGACCGCTTTGAGCACCTGGGCGGCTACGAGCTCGAGAGCAACGCGCGCAAAATCCTGTCCGGCCTGGGCTTTAAGGTCACCGATTTTGAGCGCCCGTGCTCCGAGTTCTCGGGCGGCTGGCAGATGCGCATCGCGCTTGCCAAGCTCTTCCTGCGCCACCCCGACCTGCTGCTTCTGGACGAGCCCACCAACCACCTGGACCTCGAAAGCGTCCAGTGGCTGCGCGGCTTTATCGCCAACTACGACGGCGCCGTCCTCATCGTCAGTCACGACCGTGCCTTCATGGACGCCTGCGTCGACCACGTCGCCGCTCTCGAAAACCGTCGCGTGACCACCTACACCGGCAACTACAGCAGCTACCTCAAGCAGCGCGAGGACAACCTGGAACAGATGCGCGCCAAGCGAGCCGCCCAGGAGCGTGACATCGCCCACATGCAGGTCTTCGTTGACAAATTCCGCTATAAGCCCACCAAGGCCGCCCAGGCGCAGGAGCGCATCCGTAAGATCGAGCAGATTAAAAAGGAACTTGTCATCCTGCCCGAGGGCCACAAGCACATCGACTTTAAGTTCCCTGACCCGCCGCGCTCCGGCGACATGGTCGTGGGCCTCGAGGGTGTATCCAAGTCCTACGGCGACAAGCACATCTACAGCGACATCGACCTCAAGCTCTACCGCGGCGAGCACGTGGCGCTCGTCGGCCCCAACGGCGCCGGCAAGTCCACGCTCATGAAGATCCTCGCCGGCCTGGAGCCGCCCACCACCGGCACCCGCGATCTGGGCACAAACGTGGGCGTAGCCTACTACGCCCAGCACGCACTCGAGGGCATGACCGAGTCCAATACCGTCCTGCAAGAGATCGACACCGTTACGCCCAAGTGGACTGTGCCGCAGCAGCGCAGCCTGCTGGGCGCCTTCCTGTTTAGCGACAACGATTCCATCGAGAAGCAGGTCCGCGTCCTCTCCGGCGGCGAAAAGGCGCGTCTGGCACTGGCCAAGATGCTTGTGGCCCCCGAGGCACTCCTGTGCCTGGACGAGCCCACCAACCACCTGGACATCGACTCGGTGGACATGCTCGAGAACGCCCTGCAG
>CABSZR010000179.1 GCA_902482185.1 uncultured Collinsella sp.
GGGTACGTCTTCGAGCTCATCGGCCGAATCGCTCGGCTCCACGAGCGGACAGATCACGTAGGCTTGCTGCCCCTTTTCGTGCGCCTCGCGAATAGCGCCGTAGGCCAGGTCGCGGCTCGACTCGGTAAGCACGCGTGTCGTAACGCCCGCTCCCGGAACAGGTCGATGGCGAATAATGCTCGTGTCCAGGTCGCCGTAGACCGAAAGCGCCAGCGTACGCGGGATGGGCGTTGCCGTCATAACGAGCAGATCGGCACCGGGGCCCTTCGCGCGCAGGGCGTTGCGTTGGCCGACGCCAAACCGGTGCTGTTCATCGATGACCACGAGCGACAGATGCTTGAACGTAACGTCATCCGAAAGGACCGCGTGGGTTCCAAAGAGCACATCAAGCTCGCCCGATTCCAGCTGGGAATGGATCCGCTCGCGCTCTGAGGCCGGCGTGGCACCCGTCAGAAGCGCCCAGGACATGCCGGCCTGCGAGAGCAGAGGGCCGGTCTTATCGGCATATTGGCGCACCAGCACGCCCGTGGGCGCCATAACGCAGGCCTGGGTGCCGCTATCGGCAGCCACAGCCAGCGCGCAGGCAGCAACGGCGGTCTTGCCGGTACCGACATCGCCCAGCAGCAGACGGTTCATCACACGACCGCCATCGCACATGTCATGCAGGATGTCTTGAAATGCAGCCTCCTGCTCATCGCTCAGCGAAAACGGCAGGGCTTGCTTGAGCGCGACCAGGTGCTCGCCCGCGGTGTGGGCATAGGGCACCACATCGACCAGGCCGCCGTCGTTGCGCAGGCGCAGCGCCAGCTGCAGGTAGAGGCACTCCTCGTATGCCAGCCGTGCGCGCGCGATATCGCGCTCGGCCATGCTCGAGGGAAAGTGGATCGATCGAAGCGCGCGGGCATTGCTCATGAGCTTCCGCTTTGCGCGCAGCGGCGCGGGAATCGGATCGAACGGATTGCCGACGACCTCGAGCGCGCCGCTTACGATGCGGCGCATCCACGCCTGGCTCACGCCATCGCTCACGTAATGGACCGGCAGGATGGTGCCCGCAGCACGCCCGTCATCGAGCTTTTCAAAGTGCGGCGAGGCCATCTGCTTAAAGCCGTAGGCAAACTCGACCTTACCCATCACGGCCAGGCGGTCGCCCTGCTTAAGCTGCTGGGCAATCCAGGGCTGGCGGAAAAAGGCGACCTGCAACACGCCCGTCTCGTCCACCAGCGATACCTCGGTCACCTGCATGCGCGGACGCGGCTGCTTTTGGACGATGCGGTCGACCGTGGCGATGATGGTGCACACGGTACCGATGGGCGCCATCTCGATGGACCACGAACGGGTAAAGTCGAGGTATCGATGAGGGATATGGAGAAGGAGGTCCCCCACCGTCCGAATTCCCAGACGGCGAAGGGCCTCCTCACGTTTACCCGAAACATATTTGAGTCGCGCGATATCCTCGTCGAGCGCATTGCTCTGGGCAAAGCGCTCCGAGACGCGCGGCACGGAGCACAGCTCGGACATGGGCAGTTGCCTACTCGATCGAGAAGATCACGGGATAGAGCGGCTGCTCGCCACGATGGGCGTCGATCTCCAGGTCGGGCTGAGCCTCCTCGATGGCGTCGACGATCTCCTGGAAGGCCTCATCGGACAGCTCCTCGCCGGCCAGAATCGTCAGCGCGTCACCCTCCTCTTCCTCCTGCATGCGGTTGATGCAGTCGAGCGTGACCTGCTTCACGTCGGAGCCGACCACGTCGATGGAGCCGGCAATGATACCCATGACGTCACCGGAGTGAATCGGCGAGCCGTCAGAGGCGCTGGAATCGCGCACGGCACGGGTGACCTCGCCATCGCGAACCTCACTGATGGCGTCGACCATAGCGGCGACGGCATCCTCAAGCTCGGAATCGGGCAGTACGGCGAACAGCGCGGAGAAGGCCTGGGGAACGGTCTTGGTGGGAACGACAGCGACCTTCTTGTCGGTACAGGCTGAGGCAGCGGCCTCGGCGGCCATGCGGATGTTACCGTTGTTGGGCAGAATGATGACCGAGGTCGCGTTAACCTGGTCTACCGCGCCCAGCAGGTCGGCGGTCGAGGGGTTCATGGTCTGGCCACCCGACACGATCACGTCGACGCCGAGGGACTTGAGGATGTCGGCCTCGCCGGAACCGGCGGCAACGGCGACAAAACCCAGCGCCTTCGCAGGCTCGGCGGCCTTCTCCTGGTCCTCGTGGATCTTAGCGGTACGGTCGTGGGCCTCCATCTCCATGTTGTGGATAAAGACCTCATAGATCTGACCGAGCTGAAGCATGTGCTCGAGCACCAGGTTGGGGGTGTTGGAGTGCACGTGGATCTTGTAGTCGGGATAGGCGCCCACGAGTAGCTCGCAGTCGCCCATGGAACCCAGGAACTTAAGGCACTCGTCCTCGTCAAACGGGGCGTCGGCCTTAAACAGGAACTCGTTGCAGTAGCGGAACTCCGAGCCCTCCCAATCGTCGTTGGCCTCGATCTCAACGCGACCAAGGGCCGCGTCGCGGGCAGAGCCAGCGGAATCAAACGTGGCGGAGAAATCCTCGACAACGGTGCTGCGGCCAAGCGCGGCGGCAACAAAGTTCTCAAGGAAAATAGCAAAGCCGAAGGCGCCGGAGTCAACCACGCCGTTCTCCTTCAGAACGGGCAGCAGGTCGGGCGTGCGAGCGACGGACTGATATGCCTCGACGACGATGGCGTCGAGCGCGTCCTCGGCCGAGAACTTCTTCTTCTCGCACTCGTCGGCCTTGGTCGAGACATCGCGCAGCACCGTGAGGATCGTGCCCTCGATGGGCTTGCGGACGGCCTGGAAGGCGACCTTGACGGCGCGACGAAAAGCGAAGGCGATGTTGGCAGCCGTAATAGGCTCATCGGCAGAGACGAGGCCCTCGGCCACGCCGCGCAGAATCTGCGACGTGATGACGCCGGAGTTACCGCGGGCGCCCATCAGGGAGCCGTGGGTGATAGCGCCGGCAATGGCCTCCATGTCGGCATCGGCGGGAAGGGCGGAAAGCTCCTTGGTCACCGAGGCGAGCGTGAGCGACATGTTGGTGCCGGTGTCACCGTCGGGTACGGGGAAGACGTTGAGCTTGTTGATCTCCTCGGCCTTTTCGGAAACGGCAGCCGCAGCGATCGGAAAACAGGTGCGAATGGTCTTTGCAATCATGGGTATTTGAATCTCCGTTTTCGGATGCTAGTTCAGACGGCTCTTGAGCGCGTCGATATGGATGCCGATCTTAAGGCTGGCGGGATCGATCTGGGCGATCTCCTGCAGGGTGAAGGCAACGGAGCTCGAAAGATTGTGGCAGACGGACTTCATGTTGACGCCGTTCTCGAGCACGACGTGAAGATCGACCGTAAGGCCGTTCTCGTCGGCGGAGACAAGCACGCCCTTGCGGAGGCGCTGACCGGCAAGCAGGCGCACGCTCTCGGCGCCCTGGAGCTGCTCGGCCATACCGACGACGCCATAGCACGTCATCGCGGCATAACCGGCAATATCGGCAATAACGTCGTTCGAGACGCTCAGGCTGCCGTTAATGGTCTCAGACACAAGAATCTCCTTTTCTTGGTGCTCGCGGCACCATGTCGTGGGAGCAATCATTGCAATATTCTACAACGACCGCGCCATGTTGAGGTGGCGGGCCTCGGGATTACATCCTCGACACGAAATGTTGATACGGTAACGTTCGCGAACGGCGATCGCGTCATGAAAAAACCCGCCGCATAAGCGACGGGTTTTACAACCTGGCTCCCCGGGTAGGACTCGAACCTACAACAGCGCGGTTAACAGCCGCGTGCTCTACCATTGAGCTACCGAGGAATTTAAAGCCCAACGGAAAGGGCTGGAAAATTCTGGCTCCCCGGGTAGGACTCGAACCTACAACAGCGCGGTTAACAGCCGCGTGCT
>CABSZR010000180.1 GCA_902482185.1 uncultured Collinsella sp.
CGACCTGCCGCTACCCCACATCATCAGCGCCTGATCGCCGCTGTATCGCACCCGCAAGATGAGCGTGGAAAATCTCCCACTTTGAGCCCCCTTACGAGCCAAAAACGGGAGATTATCCACGCTCATTCAACAAGCGTCCAGATTTCCACGCTCGTCCGTCTGATTTTCCACGCTCGTGCAGCCAAACGCCTTGCAACTGCCTCAGCACGCACGCGGCACGCCGGCGACCTTGAGCTTGCGATCGAGCTTTGTCGGATCCCTTAGATCATCCCAGCACAAGCGCACGATCTTGCAGTTATCAAGCAGCGAAAGCCTCGACTCGCGCTGACGCTCATCGAACTGCGCCTTTGCGAGCTTGCCCTCCTCCGCCGCTTTCTCGCTTTTAACGAATCCGTCGAACTCACCGATAATCAGCTGGTCGCCCACGCGCCACAAGTAGTCGACGCGATACGGCCGTCCCGGCTCAACCGGGTCGAACAGCTCAACTTGCAGCTCCGGCATCTGCCAGCCGCGCTCAATCATCAGGGCACGTGCCTTGGACTCGCCACCGCTTTCCGACAGGCCATCGGCACACCGCGCAACCCTGCGCGCCATCACAACACCGCGACGATTCAGGCCAAGCTTATCGACCGTCTCAACGAGATGCTCCTTCGACAAAAGTTGCTCATGGAGTGCCGAATCCGCGATGATCAGTCCCTCGACAAACGATGCATCGACCAAGCAATCCGTAATCGTTTGATCGATATCGGTTACGGCGATATCCATCTGGGTGGCCCGTGTTTGACGAGCATAGCGATGACGAATGACCTGAGAGCCCGGCGTCGTCGATTGGGCCGGCATCGCGGCGATATGGATGTGCGTCAAATTGGCATGCGAAACCGAAAGGCCATAGATAACAGCCGCCGTATAGGAGCAAAATGTCCAGTCGGGGTGCTTTTGCGCAAGCGCCCGCACCCGATGCAGATAACGCTGCCGAAACTTGAGCTCGGACCAGTATTCCGGACGCGCATACAGCCCCGGCATAACCGCTTCGAGACTTCCCGCCTCCGCCCGCCGCTCAATCTGCTTTGCCTCCGCCGCCGTGCGCGCGTACACGCAACTCATCTGCTGTTCGCATGCTTTAATGTGACTTGTAAGTCTTTGATTCGCCGTCATGTTTCCCATGTCGCCTCCCAACTCATGGAACGGCGCAAACGTACCAGACGGTTTCATGCGAAGTCTAACCAAATGCTGTCCAGGCACTGACCAAATGCTTGACGGTTTTGGACGTTTTAGGCTGATGGCTTATATCTGCAGGCAGAAGCCTTACCGAGAGGTCCCTGTCTCCACATTTAGATGCCTGTGTCCATCGGATTATCAGAAAGAAAAACCCGTCGAGATACGAGACTACGCCGAATGCGACTTGGCCTCTTCACGCACCGTCTCTTAGCCGAGCCATCGGCATCTACATATAAAAAATGAGCGTGGATAATCTCCCGTTTTGAGTCTAGTTTCAAGCCAAAAGTGGGAGATTATCCACGCTCGATTTGTAAACGCCCGAAAATCCACGCTCGTGTGTCCGATAATCCACGCTCGTCATGCCACGAGCACAGCCGCAGCCACGGCTACAGCAGTACCATCACAGCCTAGTGCTCCTCGCCGGCGCGGGCCAGGTCGTAGGGCGTGGTCTGGTAGACGTAGTAGTTGAGCCAGTTGGTGTAGAGCAACTGAGCCTGGCTGCGCCAGACGTTGCGCGGCTCTGCGGTGGGGTCGTCGCCCGGGAAGTAATGCGCCGGCACCTGAGGGTTGAGGCCGCGCTTCACGTCGCGCTCGTACTCCAAGCGCAACGTGTCGGTATCGTACTCGGGATGGCCAAAGCCAAAGAAGCGGCGGCTGTCGGTCGACTTGACGATGTACAAGCCCACCTCGTCGGACACGGCCACGACCTCAAGCTGCGGCTCGGCCTCCACGTCCTCGCGGCGCACATCGGTGTTGCGCGAATGCACGGCATAGAAACGGTCGTCGAAGCCGCGGACCAGCGGGCTTTGCGGCTTCACCAGATAATGCTCGAACACACCGCTCGCCTTTGCCGGCAGGTCGTACTTCTGGATACCGTAATGATGGTACAGACCGGCCTGTGCACCCCAGCAAATGTGCAGCGTAGAGTGCACGTGCGTGGTGGACCAATCCATGATCTGGCAGAGCTCGGGCCAGTAGTCGACCTCCTCGAACGGCATCTGTTCCACCGGCGCGCCCGTGATAATCAGGCCGTCGTAGTGGATGTCGCGGATGTCGTCGAACGTGCGGTAGAACGTCTCCAGATGGCCAGCGCTCACGTGCGTGGCCTCGTGCGTCTTGGTGCGCAGCAGGTCCACCTCCACCTGCAGCGGCGTGTTGGAGAGCTTGCGCATGATCTGCGTCTCGGTGGCGATCTTGGTGGGCATGAGGTTGAGGATGAGCACGCGCAGCGGGCGGATGTCCTGGTGCAGCGCGCGGTACTCGGTCATGACAAAGATGTTCTCGCTCTCGAGCTGCGCGGCGGCAGGGAGGGCGTCGGGGATGCGAATGGGCATGGATGCTCCTTACGAGTCAGTTGCAGCTATGGTACAACGAGCGGCCCCATCCGCGCGAGCACATCGCCCAGCGATGCCGTCAGCGGCCCAAATCGCTCCAAAAGTAGAGATTAAGGCATGCCCAAAAATCTATGGCGCTTTAGCCTAGCAAAGTGGCAGCAGGACGCTACAATGGTTCGACGCAAAAAACTCGGCCGAAAGGATACATATATGTACCAAACGCGTAAGATCGGTGTGGTCGGCCAGGGCCACGTAGGAGCACATGTTGCCAACAGTCTGCTCATGCAGGGCATTGCCGATGAGCTGTACCTGTGCGATATCAACGAGGCCAAGGTGACGTCCGAGGTCCAGGACCTGCGCGACTCCCTTTCGTTTGTCCCGTACAACACCAAGATCGTCAACTGCTACGACCACTACGAGGAGCTTGCTTGCTGCGACGTCATCGTCAACGCCGCCGGCAAGGTCGCGCTGGCCGCCGGCAACCGCGACGGCGAGCTGTTCTTTACCACCGACGCCGCCCGCTCCTTTGCCAAGCGCATCGTCGACGCCGGCTTTGACGGCATCTTCGTGAGCATCTCCAACCCCTGCGACGTCGTGTGCACCGAGCTGTGGCACCTGACCGGCTACGATCCCAAGAAGATCATCGGCTCGGGCTGCGGCCTGGACTCCGCCCGCCTGCGCACCGAGATCTCCAAGAAGGTCGGCGTGAGCCCCAAGTCCATCGACGCCTACATGATCGGCGAGCACGGCTTTAGCCAGCTTGCCGCCTTTAAGGCCGCAACCATCGCCGGCAAGAGCCTCAACGAGCTTCAGGCCGAGAACCCCGACAAGTACGCCTTCGACCACATGGAGGTCGAGGAGCTCGCGCGCAAGGGCGGCTATGTGACCTACCAAGGCAAGCAGTGCACCGAGTACGCCGTCGCCAACTCCGCCGCGCGCGTTTGCGCTGCCGTGCTGCATAACGAGCATGCCGTGCTTTCGGCCTCTACGCTTATGACCGGCCAGTATGGCGAGGAGGGCATCTTCACCTCCCTGCCGTGCGTGATCGGTGCCGAGGGCGTCGAGGAGGTCTACACGCTGGACCTGTCCGAGCACGAGCTCGAGGGCTTCCACAAGAGCTGTCAGCACATCCGCGACAACATCGCCCAGCTCGACTGGTGGGACGCCGAGGCCCACGACGCCAAGTAAGCCGCTGGCTGCCGCAACCTTGCGAATCTATGCGCGATACTAAGCGGGCCGCGCCGGAAATCCCCGGCGCGGCCCGCTTTTTACGCACGCTGTTCGTTTGCGAATCGAAGGTGAATGCTTTTCCCGTTACCTAGTACTGTTCGATGCCCATGTAGCGACGGACCTCGGGG
>CABSZR010000181.1 GCA_902482185.1 uncultured Collinsella sp.
CGGCATAGCCACCACGCGGCTTGCCGCCGTGTTCGCCCACAAAGATGCCGTCAATCGCCTGTGCCTCTCGCACCAAACGTCGGCGTTCGTCATCGCGCTGGACGGGCTTGGGCGCACGGGGCGCGAGCTCGGGGCCGGCGGTTGCGGTGGGTTCGATACTCGACGTGCTCGAGCGTAGGTGTCCGCATCCGTCCACATATTGCGCTGTACCGCTGGCATCGAGCCGGCGTATGTCGGCTCGTTCGCTCGCATAACCCACAAAGAGCGAGATGCTGTCGCAGACCACGTGCTTATCGACCAAGTCTAAAACGGCGTTGTCGACCATCTCGCGCAAGACGGTATAGGCCTGTTCGTAGGCATAACCCTTCGAGAGCACTTGTCCTGTGGTGGTTGAGGTCGCCTGCGGGCGATAGGCTTGGATATCGGCGATGGTTGTCGGCTCGCGCCCGAAGGCGTGGTCGATGAGATACTCGGCATTGACGCCGAGCTCGTCGTAGAGCAGGTTCTCGTCGAGTGCGGCGACGCCCATCAGGTCGTAGACGCCATACTTTTCGAGTCGGGCTGCCACGCCGGGGCCGATGCCCCAGATATCGGTGATGGGACGATGGGGCCAGATTTCCTTGCGAAAGGTCTCGTCGTCGAGTATGCCGATGCGGCTGGGTACGTGCTTGGCGGTGATATCGAGTGCAACCTTGGCCTGGAATAGGTTGGGGCCGATGCCGACCGTCGCCGTGATGCCGGTGCGCGCCAGGATCTCGTCGCGCAACATGCAGGCGAAGCCTTCCGCATCGGTGTGATAGAGGTCCAGGTAGGGTGTCACGTCGATAAAGCACTCGTCAATTGAGTAGACGTGAACGTCTTGCGGACTGACGTATTCCAGGTAGATACCGTAGATCTGCGCCGACACCTCCATGTAGTGCTGCATACGCGGTACGGCCTTGATGTAGTCGATGCCGTTGGGAATCTCGAACAGACGGCAGCGGTTGTGAATCCCTAAGTCTTTCATAGCTTGTGTGATGGCGAGGCAGATGGTCGTGCGCCCGCGCGATTCGTCGGCAACGACCAGGTTGGTGGTGAGCGGGTTGAGCCCGCGGTCAACGCACTCGACGCTAGCGTAGAACGTCTTAAGGTCGATGCAGACATAGGTGTGACGCTCGTGCCCCACGCGTCCTCCCATCAAACACATGTTCTTATCGAATATCTGTTCGATAATACCCTCTCATCCGGACATCGTCAAAACCTGTCAAAAAGGGACTGGTTTGTTTTGGTAGGTATGGTCGTGCGGTTGGATCGGGTTTTTAACGCAGCTCTAAAGAGTGCGAAACAGCTCGGAAAACCTTGCTTCGTAGCATGAGCCTAACGATTGATACCGCCTATGCGCACGGAAGGGTTGTGGGAAAGATGGTCAATTACGGGTTTGGTATGCCGACGCGCCTTGTTGTGGATGGAGACGTGGCTCGCTGGTGCGGACGATTGGTCGCTCACTACGGTGGCACTAAGGCGCTGGTCGTGTTGGGCGGTGACAAGCATACGCGCGATGAGCTTGTCTCGGCGGCACTTGGCTCGCTTGATCGAGCCCTACTCGAGCGCGTACTTTTCCGCTGCGGCTCGGTTGGGGGCGACGGGGGAGACGAACTGATCGACGAAGCCGTGGCCCTGGCGACCGACGAAGGCGTGGACTTTGTCCTGGCGATTGGCGATGCCGATACTGCTGGCTTTGCGCGCGAGCTCGCGCGTCGCATGGCGGCGCTCGATGCCGGCGAAGACGGTTTTGTCCCTTATGGATGCATTCTCTCGGAGGGCAAGGCGCCTGCCGTCGTGGGAGCCGGCGAGATTCCCGTTTTCGCCATTATCGCGCCCGAACTGCTTGAAGGCATTGGGTCGCCTCTGCGCGAGCTGCTCGGCAGCGTGTGCGCCGCAGCCTAATATCTGCCATAAAGGGATGGGTTATTTTTGGTAGGTAAAGCGTTTGACCTGCCAAAATAAACCTGTCCCTTTTTGGTCGGTCGCCGTTTGGGGGCGGATTGGCAACGCTCGCTGATTACGGTCTTGACCTGCGCTAGAATAGGGGCATCTGATTATCCGGGCGCATGGAGGTATGCGCCCGTATGTTGAGGAGGACTTTATGGCAACTGTTGCCGCACCTATCGACGCTACGTCGACCGCCGCTTGGAAGGCGCTCGAGGCCCATCAGGAGAAGCTCGAGGCCGAGGGCATCGACCTCAAGGCCTGGTTCGCTGCTGACGCCGAGCGCGTGAACAAGCTGAGCTTTGACGCTGGTGACCTGCACTTCGATCTGTCGAAGAACCTGGTGACCGATGAGACCGTCAAGCTGCTGTGCGATCTTGCCCGCGAGGTGAAGCTCGAGGAGCGCCGCGACGCCATGTTCTCCGGCGAGCACATCAACACCACCGAGGACCGCGCCGTCCTGCACACCGCGCTTCGCCGTCCGGCAAGCGAGAAGGGCCAGCTCATCGTTGACGGCCAGGATGTCGTCGCCGACGTGCACGAGGTTCTCGACCGTATGTACGCCTTTGCCGAGCGCGTGCGCTCCGGTGAGTGGAAGGGCGTTACCGGCAAAAAGATCGAGCACCTGGTGTCCATCGGCATTGGCGGCTCCGACCTGGGCCCGGTCATGGCTTACGAGGCCCTGCGCCCCTATGCCGACGCCGGTATCGACTGCCGCTATATCTCCAACATCGACCCCAACGACATGGCCGAGAAGGTCAAGGGCCTGGACCCGGAGACCACCCTGTGCATCATCGTCTCCAAGACCTTCACCACGCTCGAGACCCTCACCAACGCTCGCGAGGTCAAGACCTGGATGCTCGAGCAGCTCAAGGCTCAGGGCGCCATCGACGGCTCCGATGAGCAGAACGCCAAGGCCGTGGCCAAGCACTTCGTCGCTGTTTCCACCGCGCTCGAGAAGGTTGAGGCCTTCGGCATCGACCCCGCCAACGCCTTCGGCTTCTGGAACTGGGTCGGCGGCCGCTACTCCGTCGACTCCGCCGTGGGCTTGTCGCTGATCGTCGTGCTCGGCCCCGAGCGCTTCCAGCAGTTCCTCGAGGGCTTCCACGCCATCGACGAGTACTTCTGCAATACCCCGCTCGAGAACAACGCCGTTGCGCTGATGGGCCTGCTCAACGTCTGGTACGTCAACTTCTTCGGTTCCAAGAGCCACGCCGTGCTGCCGTACTGCCAGTATCTGCACCGTTTCCCGGCCTACCTGCAGCAGCTCACCATGGAGTCCAACGGCAAGCACGTCCGCTGGGACGGCAGCGCTGTGACCTCCGATACCGGTGAGATCTTCTGGGGCGAGCCCGGCACCAACGGCCAGCATGCCTTCTATCAGCTGCTGCACCAGGGCACTGTGGTGGTTCCGGCCGACTTCATCGCCTTCGCCAATACCGCCAACCCTGCGACCGATAGCGGCCAGGACGTGCACGAGCTGTTCCTGGGCAACTTCCTGGCCCAGACCAAGGCGCTCGCCTTTGGCAAGACGGCCGACGAGGTTCGTGCCGAGGGCACGCCCGAGCAGATCGTCCCGGCCCGCTGCTTTGAGGGCAACCGCCCGACGACCTCGATCTTCGGCGACACGCTGACCCCGTTTGCGCTCGGCGAGCTCATCGCCCTGTACGAGCACATCACGTTTGTCGAGGGCACGGTCTGGGGCATCGACTCCTACGACCAGTGGGGCGTCGAGCTGGGTAAGCAGCTTGCCAAGCAGATCACCCCTGCCTTCCACGACGACGCCGCCAAGGCCGAGCAGGACGCTTCGACCCAGGCGCTCATCGAGTTCTACCGCGCGCATCGCAAGTAGTCGCTGCTGTTAACGCATCGCGCCTTATAGTCAGGGGCCCGTATCCTATCGGATGCGGGCCCCTTTGCTTTGCCGTGGTCCCGGGG
>CABSZR010000182.1 GCA_902482185.1 uncultured Collinsella sp.
ACTTATCCATGTTGAACAGGTAAGCCGCGACGCAGACGATGAAGAATGCCGGCAGATTACCGAAACCGAAGACTTCGCAGCCAATCAGGATGGCTGCGAGCAGCGTATTGGTGGCGCTGCCAAAGACGGCTGCGTAGCCCAGCGCGGCGCAAAGCGCGATGGACATGTCGAGTTGAGCCTCGTTATGGCGACATCTGGGTAACAGAAAGGCCCGCGTTCCTCAGAGGCAAGATAGGCAATTCTGCTTCTGAGGTAGATCTCAATTCTGCCGACCGCATCAAACATTAACTGCCGGAGGGCTCGGTCAAATTCATACGTGTAGATGATGGTTTCGAATGTTGTGCCTTCGCGAAAGATGGTAATCCCGGACTTGCATTTGGTTTTGTAGGGAAACCAGTAGGCCGACAGTCTGTAGTGGCCGACTTCGACCAAAGCTCGCTCGAGTTCGCTTTGATCAGAGCACTTAAGACCCTTGTTAGCTGTCAATAGTACTATCTGTTCGTTGATGGATATCCACGACTTCTGGTATTTCATTTAAGCCTCTTGATATAAAAAGAGCTGGAGTTGCGCATCGTTGAGAGGCTTTCCAGCTTTAGCAAAACAAACTTATAAGATGCGACGGGCCGCGTCAAGATAATTACCGGACGGCCTAGGAGGCGGCTGGTTGGCTGGCTTAAAACCTAGCGCGTGAGATGACGCTCCACGCTATTCAGCGCGCTTGATAGGATGACGGACCACGGTCTTAAGTTTCTCCGGTGCACATTTGCGTGGATCGGAGAGATAGATTTCGTGATGGAAACGGGTGTCTGAGAAGTCGGGGACATAGCCCTGCTCGGTCATGTATTCATGCATAGCGTTTACAGTCGCCGGTTCGTTGTCGTAGGGCCCGGTGTGCATGCATTGAACGCAGAGACCCTCGTCAACTTTAAGCAGCTCAACGGCGGAAAAGTCCAGTTTCTTCTTGGTCGTGGCTTCCGCGACTGCCCAGTCAAAGTCATCTCGGGTGACGAAATCGGGCAGGCGAATGCACGAGATAAAGTTGAAATCGTCCTTGCGTACATAATCGATGTCGCCGCTCGGGGAGTCTTGCCACCAGAAACCCTCGAGCGGCGGTACCACAAAGTCGAAATAGCCCTTGATACTCCTTGAGCCTTTCTTCGACATCTTGACGGTATAGGCGATGCCGTAAAGCAACGGCAGGGCGTTTTGATACTCGCCACCTTCGGTATTTGGGTCACCCTTTCCGCGAACGGCTACGTAGTTCATAGGCGGGACAGTTACGATACTCGGCTTGCTTGCAGGTCTGTAGAGCTCCTTGCATTCCTTCTTAAAGTCGAACGCCATGTTGGCCGCCTTTCTGCGTATTGGCCTGCTTAGATAGCTGAATCATATCATAGAAACGAACAGCTGTTCGAATGAGTTGGCTGACAGATTGAGATGCGTGCGTTGTGTTTGGCGGTCGGCCTGACCCCGTCGATGATTTCTCTGCCTCCCCGGCGCCTCATCTATAGCTGCCGTTTCCCCATATAAAACCTGCCAAAATGAACCTGTCCCTTTTTGGTCGGTGCGAAATGGGTAATACTAAGGAGTTATCCGACCAGATGGGAATTAATCGATGGCTTATATCGAATTCAAAGACGTCATCAAGGCATACGGCGAGGGCGATGCCCGCATTCACGCGCTCGACGGCGCGAGCTTTACCGTTGAGCGCGGCGAGCTCGCCATTATCCTGGGCGCCTCGGGTGCCGGCAAGACTACGGCGCTCAACATCCTGGGTGGCATGGATACGGTAACCTCCGGCACTGTGACGGTGGACGGGCGCGACGTGAGCTCCGCTAACGAGGCGCAGCTCGTGGAATACCGCCGCGCCGACGTCGGCTTTGTCTTCCAGTTCTACAATCTGGTCCCCAACCTGACGGCGCTCGAAAATGTTGAGCTTGCGGCGCAAATCTGCCCTGATTCGCTCGATGCCGAGCAAACGCTTTGCCAGGTTGGCTTGGGTGAGCGCCTCGCCAACTTCCCCGCGCAGCTTTCGGGCGGCGAGCAGCAGCGCGTGTCCATTGCCCGCGCACTGGCAAAGAACCCCAAGCTGCTTTTGTGCGACGAGCCCACGGGCGCACTTGACTATAAAACCGGCAAGCAGATCTTGCAGCTGCTGCAGGACACTTGCCGCAAGCAGGGCATTACGGTCATCATCATCACCCACAACTCCGCGCTGGCGCCCATGGCCGATCGCCTGATCCGCTTTAAGAACGGTCGCGTGGAGAGCGAGACGGTCCAGCAAAATCCCGTGCCTATCGAGACGATCGAGTGGTAGCGCCCATGGACCAAGACCGCCAAAACAGCCTATGCCGCGACGCGCAGAACACGGAGCGCGAGCAGGATTTTGCGACCTACCGCACTGCCCAAAGCTCAAACGATATGGTGCCGACGGTTTTTCGCCGTGGCATCTACCGCACAATCCGAGGCAGTCTTAAGCGCTTTTTGTCAATCGTGGTCATCACCGCGCTTGGCGTGAGCGTGATGTGCGGCCTTAAGGCGGGTTGCGAGGACCTGTGTGATTCGGTTGATGCCTACTTCGACCAGCAAAATGTCTATGACATTAACGTGCAGTCGACCTATGGCCTTACGCGCGACGATCTTGCGGCTATCCAAGAGGTCGACGGCGTCGAGACGGCCGAGGGTATCTACACCGAGACCGCCTACACCGCCGTGGGCACAACGCGCGAGCGCGTGGTCGTGCAGAGTCTCTCCAAGGAGAACATCGATCAGCCGGTGCTCGTGAACGGCGATTTGCCCGAGAGCGCTGATGAAGTCGCGGTGACTTCGAAGTTCCTGAAGGCTTCGGGCAAAAAGCTCGGCGATACCGTGAGTTTTGCCGCCAATGACGCGAGCTCGTCCAATCAAAGCGCCAAGGACCAGTTTGCCGCGGGCGATTACACCATTACGGCCGAGGTCCTCGATCCCACCGACGTGAGCTCCGACTCGACAGTCAACGCCTTTCGCGCTGCTTCGGCGGCGGACTATAAGTTCTATGTGAGCGAGGACGCCGCGACATCTTCTTCCTACTCCGCGGTCCACGTGATCGTCGAGGGAGCCAAGAGCCTCAACTCCTATTCGGATTCCTACGCGGCAAAGATCAATGAGGTCAAGGGCAATATCGAGAAGATCCGCGAGGAGCGTGAGAAGGCACGTGCTCAGGAGTTGACGGTTGACACGCCGGCAAGCTTAGATGCGGCCGAACGCCAGGCGAATATGCTCTTTGGGATTGAACAGGGCAACATCGACCGTATGGCCGAGGGCAGCGAGGAGCGCGTCCAAGCTCAGGCCGAGTTGGACCAGCGCCGCGCCGCCGCCAACCAACAATTCGCCGATGCCCGCGCCGAGCTTTCCGATCTGGGCGAATGCACCTGGTACATCCAGGACCGCGGCAATATCGCAAGCTACTCGAGCGTGGAGAGCGATAGCTCGTCAATTGAGGCTATCGCCACGGTGTTCCCGTTCATCTTCTTTATCGTCGCCGTGCTCATCAGCCTTACCACCGCTACGCGCATGGTCGAGGAGGAGCGCATGCTTATTGGCCTGTACAAGGCGCTCGGCTATTCACGTGGGCGTATTCTGTCCAAATACGTGGACTACTCGCTGTGGGCGTGTCTGATCGGCGGCGTGCTCGGCAACATCATCGGATTTGTGGGCCTGCCGCTGTTCCTGTTTACGGTGTTCGACGACATGTATTCACTGCCTCAGATGCTGCTTTCGTACGACATCGTGTCGTCGCTCGTGTCGGTGGCGCTGTTTGCCGTGGGCGTGGTGGGCGCCACGATTATCGCCTGCCGCCACGAGATGGCCGAGACCCCGGCCTCGCTCATGCGCCCCAAGGC
>CABSZR010000183.1 GCA_902482185.1 uncultured Collinsella sp.
GTAAAGGGCTTGTAGTCCATAACGATAACGTCGGCGGCAGCGCCGGCCTCGAGCACACCGAGCTTGCGATCGAAGTACTTGCTCGCCATCTTGGCGTTGTTCTCAAACAGCATCGTCATGGCCTCGCACCAGCCCACGTTGGGCATGGCAGCGTTGTGGCGCTGAATGATCAGGAAGACCTTAAGGCTCTCGAGCATATCGTGGGTGTAGGCGTCGGTACCCATGCACACGGGGATGCCGCGGCGGAAGAACTCGAGCACGGGGGCGCAGCCCACGGCGTTGCCCATATTGGATTCGGGGTTGTTGACCAGCCAGGTGCCGGACTCCTTGACGATATCCATCTCGGCAGGCGTCACGTGGATGCAGTGGCCCAGCATGGTGTCGGGACCAAGCAGGTTGTGCTGCAGCAGGCGCTCGACGGGGCTGATGCCACCGCGGTTGAGGCGGGAGTCCCACACGTCATTCATACCCTCGCACACATGGATGTGGAAGCCGGTCAGGCCGTTGTTGGCCTCGGCCATCTTGTCCATGGTCTCGTCCGACAGCGTAAAGGTGGCATGCCCGCCAAACATGGCAGCGATCATGTGGTTGTCGTTATCGCGACGCTCCTTGGCGGCCCACTGGGCAAATTCGGCGTTCTCGGCAATGGCCTGGTCGCATTTTTCCTGGCCACGGCGATCGGAAACCTCGTAGCACAGGCACGAACGCATGCCCAGCTCCTGAGCTGCATCCTTAATGGTAAAGAGGCTTCCCGGGATCTCACAGAAGCTCGCGTGATGATCGAAGATCGTAGTGACGCCATCGCGGATGGAGTCCAGAATCGTGGCATAGGCGCTGGCCTTGGTGCCGTCGAGCGTCAGGTTGTCGTCGATCTTCCACCACTGCTGCTCAAGATTCTCCAGGAAGTTGGTGGGGTTGCAGCCCTTAATGGCAAGGCCGCGGGCCAGACCCGAGTAGATGTGGGTGTGGCAGTTGATGAGTCCGGGCATGATGAGGTTGCCCCGGGCATCGACGTACTCGGCATCCGGGTACTTGGCCTTGAGCTCGCGCTCGGGGCCCACTTCGACGATCGTATCTCCGTCAATGGCGACCGCACCGTTTGGAATGAACGGGGTCTGAGCGTTGCGAGTAAAGACGGAACCGTTAGCGACCAGAAGCATAAATGCTCCCTTCAACATCAGAGGCGGGGTTTGACACCTCTGACATGGCGGAGTGCGAAGCGCCGGCCTACACCGGAAACGGGCCCTCTCCCGTCAACGCTTCACCAAAGGGACAAACCCTTTGAAGTGCGGCTTGGCGCCGCATGGCATCGGCGGACGAGGCGATGCGTCCGCCGACGAATAGCACCGAATTGGTTACTTCTTGCTCTCGGGCAAGACCAGATCCACGGCAGCGTCCTTGGCAGCATCGATGTGCTGAGCCACGACCGGCGTCTGCGGAAGGATCAGGTTAAGGACAATGGCCATGATGGCGGTGGGGGTTACGGCATTGGAGCCGATGACGGTGGACACCCAGGCGGGCATACCCTCGCCGGCAAGGCAACCGCTGGCCATCCAGATACCCAGGCCAAAGACGACGGAGGTGCCGACGATAGTGGTAGTGCGCTGCGTGAGGCCCTCGCGGGTGAACATGCGCACGCCGTTCATGGTGATGGTGCCAAAGACGCCGACGGTCGCGCCGCCGATGACGGGCTGCGGGATAGCGGAAAGGACGGCAGAGAGCTGCGGGAACAGACCGGCGATGGCAAAGACGGCCGCGATGATCACAAAGACCCACTTGTTGACGACTTTGTTGGAGCAGATGATGCCAACGTTCTGGCCAAGGGCGCTGGTGGGAAGACCGCCCAGCAGGCCGCCGACCATAGAGGTGAGGCCCTGGGACACGATAGCGCCGGAGAGCTCGCGCTCGGTGGGCATACGGTCGATGGAGCCCAGGCAGGCGGCGGAGACGTCACCGATAACCTGGATAGCAACCATGGGGAACACGACGGCGAGGGTAATGCAGACCTCGGGATCAAACTCGAGCGCGTAGGGCATGAGCTTGGGAAGGGCGAAGACCTGAGCGGTGGCGAAGCTGGAGAAGTCGATCATGCCAAAGGGGATGGAGACGATCATGCCAACGATCATGCCAAAGAACACGGATCCCAGCTTGAGCGTGCCCTTGCCAAAGTTGGCGAGCGCAAAGACCACGGCGAAGGTGATAAGAGCGACGCACCAGGCCTGCGGGGTGCCCCACAGCGGCGTACCCATACCGCCGGCCATATACTTGACGGCCGTGGGATACAGCGAAACGCCGATGGAGAAGATGACCGTACCGGTCACGACGGGCGGGAACAGCCACTTAATCTTGCTGTAGGCCAGACCAAAGAGGACCGCGACGGCACCGCCAACGATCTCGCCGCCCAGCAGCGCGCCAAAACTAAAGCCCGAGGCGCCCATGGCCTGAAGGGCCGGCAGGAACGCGAACGAAACGCCCATGACGATGGGCAGGCCGCCGCCGATGCGACGGAAGGGAGCGAAGGCCTGAAGGGCCGTGTCGATTGCCGAAAGAATGAGCGCGACCTGGATGATGTCGGTGCTCTGCTGGCTATTAAAGCCGTAGACGCCGGCCATGATGACCGCCGGGGTAATGATGCCGGCAAACGATGCCAGCACGTGCTGAAGGGCACACGGGATCATTTCCTTAACGGGCGGCATGCCTTCACGAGTGAACAGGGCTTCAGTGCCGTTCGTAACCGTCTCCTGGGTCATTTGACCACCAATCCTCGAAGTAGTTGTTTTCGCATCTAACGCTCTATTGTGACGCAGTGCGGGGTTGAGGTTGTGCCTTCGTTGCATATCGTATTAAAGATGATTCTCATTCTCAATAATAATTTTTTGTTATCAGACTATTCTTCAGCTGAGACAATGCATTTCCGCAGGTCAGGAAAGTGTCTGGTCAAAATAACATCTAACTTTTCTTTTGGTCAACCGTTTACCGCTAAATTCCTACCGTTCGTCTGCATTACGCAATGTACCTGCGGATATACGAGATGATGGGCAGCGTGTTACCATGAGAAAAAATTGTTATGAACATTTCCGATTTCACCCAAAGGAGTTGCCCGTGAACGAGACCGTACGTCGCTTTTTGCCGATGGTCGATTTTCTGGAGCAGATACTCGGCAAAAACAGCGAAATCGTGCTGCACGATTTCTCGGATCCCGACCACGCCATCGTCGATATTCGCAACGGCATCGTGAGCGGCCGCAAGGTCGGCGGCCCCGCCACCGATCTGGCACTCAAGATCATGCACGACCCCAAGTATCGCGACCTGCCGTTTATTACGGGCTACGAGGGGCGCGGTGCCGGCGGCAAAACGTTGGAGTCAGCGACGTACTTTATCCGCGAGAATGACGAGATCGTCGGTATGCTCTGCGTCAACACCGATCTCTCGACCGTGCGCTCCATCAACGCCATGGCGCAGCAGCTCATGGCGTGCTTCGGCGCGGCGCCAACGCGCACGGAGCCCGCCCCTATCGAGGTCGAAAGCCTTTCGGAGTCCACACAGGAGCTCATCGACCGCAGCATTGCCGAGTTGCTGAGCGCGCGCGGGCTGGATGTGGCGTCGCTTGGTCAGAGCGACCGCGTGGACGTCATTCGCCACCTCAACGGCAACGGGGTGTTCATGCTCAAGGGCGCCGTGGCCTGCGCCGCCGCCGCGCTGGGCATCTCTGAGCCCAGCGTCTACCGCTACCTGCAAAAAGTCCGCAAGGAAGGCTAACGAGCAAAATGGAGTGCGGCTCCACAAGCGATCCGTCACTTGATAAAAGACCCTGCAGCTCGCACTGAACCGCGCCCCAAATCTTGGACGCCCTAAATAGCGACTAGGCCGCAAGGGCCT
>CABSZR010000184.1 GCA_902482185.1 uncultured Collinsella sp.
GCCCTCGCTATCGTGAGCTGTTGTGCGCGTTGAGGGATGGGGACGTGCTGGTGGTGCTTTCTATCGATCGGCTGGGTCGCAACTATAGCGAGATTCTCGAGGAATGGCGGCGCATAACTAAAGAGCTCGGCGCCGCCATCGTGGTGCTGGACATGCCGTTGCTCGATACGCGTGCGAGAGATTGCGGCGGATCGGATGTGACCAGCACGCTGATCGCCGATATCGTTTTACAGCTGTTGAGCTATGTGGCGCAGGTGGAACGAGAGAACATCCACCGTCGTCAGGCGGAGGGAATTGCGGCGGCGCGGGCGCGCGGCGTGCGTTTTGGTCGACCCCGCAAGCCGTGCCCTCCGCAATTTGAACGAGTGCGCGATATCTATGAGGCGGGCAATATTACCCGGAGTCAGGCGGCAAAGCGCCTAGGTGTGTGCGTGGGGACCTTCGATCGCTGGATGCGCGAGACGGAGTAGGGGACCGCAGCCATCTGGCGCCTTGTTTTGAACATTTGGGATTCCGCTATGGCGACGGCGACATTTGGGGGTACACTCGCTGCTGCTCAATAACAGACGGAGGTTAGCTCTTGGCGCGCGCGAAGCATATAGTCGGATGGATATCGGTTGTCCTGCTTGTCGCGACGCTGGCAAGTATTTGGATGCTGACGGAGCAGAGCGTGGAGCAGACGTCGTCGCTCAGCGAGTCTACCGCGCACGTGGTGGAGGGGCAAAGCGCCAGTGCGCAGCCCGAGACTGCGGGGGAGACCCAGGCGGGAGATGCCGCCGGGGACGCGGACTCAACGACTGGCGCCATTCATCCCGACCCGCTTGCGCCCGTTCGTCTGTGGATGGGTGCCAACATTCGTCGCGTCGCACATACCGTTGAGTTCTTCTTTGTAGGACTGTTTGCTTCGTCGGCGGCGGCGTGCCTGGGCGAGTGCCTGCCGTGCGCGCGATTCCGGTACGTACTCGCTCTGCTCTTTTGCGCCGTCTGCTCTGTCGGTGACCAAGTGCACAAGATCTTTGTTCCTGGTCGTCATTTCGACATGATCGACCTGGGCTTCGATGCCGCGGGTTACGTTGTCGCCATGCTGTTGGTGCTGTTGGCCGCCGCGCTGGTTCAGTGCGCGACCTGTCCCATTGGCGCCCATGCGAAACGCCGTTAACAACCCTGTTACAAATAATGCGACCTCGATGAATCATTTTGTGTCGCGCGTATTTCCGAGCGGTCGGATTTGAGGGGCGAGCGGTAGAACGCTCGCCCTTTGTGCGCCACGATGCGGCACAATGTACCGCAAAAGCTGTTTGTATCCGGTACGAATCGTTCGTTGGTCTTTAATTCTTTTCAACGGAGGTGTTTGAGATGGCAAACGGATTGCTTTTGCGGCTTCGCGAGCGTGAGCTCAGCGCGAGCCCGGCGGAACGCAATGTCATCGCATATGTAAGCGCTCATTCGCACGAGGTGGTCGGGCTGTCCGTCCGCGGTCTTGCCGATGTCACGTTTTCCTCGCCCTCGAGCATTTTGCGCTTTTGCAAGCGTTTGGGTTTTGCGGGCTACAAGGAGTTCCAACGCGAACTGATTGCCGAGCTGGCGCTCTTAGGTGACAAGAAAGACGTTGCCCTCGAGGACATCTCCATGGATGACAGCGTCGAACGTATCGTGGGGAAGGTGATGAAAAGCAACGTGCGCACGATCGAGGCGACGGCGCGAACGCTCGATTACACCGTCTTGGAGCGATGCGCGGCCCGTCTTAAGCGGGCACGCGCGGTCAATCTGTTCGGTATTGGTGCTTCTCGTTTGGTCGCGCACGACCTGGCGCAAAAGCTCATGCGTGTCGACAAAGAGTGCCATCTGTACGACGACTGGCATGATCAGCTCTTATGTGCCAAGAACATGCATGAGGGCGATATGGCAATCGCCTTTAGCTACTCGGGCTTGACGCAAGAGGTGCTGGACTGCACCGCCGAGGCTCAACGTCACAACTGTCCCGTCGTGGCCGTTACCAAAGTAGATGGATCATCCAAGCTTGCCACCATGGCCGATGCCGTGCTCGGCGTCGCCGCGAGTGAACCCTTGGTCCGCAGCGGTGCCATGGCTTCGCGTATGGCCCAGCTTATGGTTGTCGATGCCCTGTACGCTGCTTACGTTGCCAGCGACTACGAACGGGCGACGCATGTCATAAAGCAAAACTACATCGAGAAACAGGAAAGATGAGGTGAATGAAATGCTCGATTTAACAAAATTCACGACCGAACAGCGTAATCAAAGGTCAATGGACCTCGATACGATGACATCGCCGCAAATCGTCACGACGATGAACGATGAGGATCTTCGTGCCGTCCAGTCGGTCACGAAAGTGTTGCCCCAGGTTGCCATGGCAATCGACTGGGCTGCTGAGACACTCGAGCGCGGCGGGCGCGTCTTTTACATGGGCGCAGGCACCAGCGGTCGTCTGGGCGTACTCGACGCTTCGGAGTGTCCGCCCACGTTTGGCGTGTCACCCGATCTGATTGTCGGGCTCATTGCCGGAGGCGAGACGGCGTTTATCAAGGCTGTCGAAGGTGCCGAAGACAGCGAGGTGCTTGGCGCGAGCGACCTGCGGGAGCGTGGACTCTCGGACAAGGATCTTGTCGTTGGCCTGGCAGCAAGCGGTCGTACTCCCTATGTGGTGGGCGGCCTTGTGTACGCCAAGGCAACTGGGTGCAAGACCATTGCAATTGCCTGCAACCAAGGGTCGAAGATCGGGGAGAGCGCAGATCTTGCCATTGAGCCCGTGCCCGGTCCCGAGGTGCTGACCGGCTCAACGAGGCTCAAGGCGGGAACGGTTCAAAAGCTCATTCTCAACATGATTTCGACCGGTGCCATGGTCAAGATCGGCAAGGTATACCAAAACCTGATGGTCGATGTGCAGCAGACGAACGAGAAGTTAGTGGTGCGCGGCCAGAACATCGTGATGGAGGCGACCGGCTGCACGCGCGAGCGCGCTGTTCAGGCGCTTGCGGATGCCGGCGGCCACGTAAAAACCGCTATTGTCTCGGTGCTGTTGGACTGCGATGCCGAGCAGGCTGCGGTAGCTCTTGAACGGGCGCACGGCCATGTCCGTACTGCGGTGAGTGGCCATGAGAAGAGCAATGCCGATGTCCAATAGGTGCACGGCGTGAGCTGATATGACATCTAGACGAGATACCCAATACAAGGAGGAGTTATGACGAACAAAGAGCTGGCTCAAAAGCTGCTGGACCTTTTGGGCGGTAAAGACAACGTGCTCGCAAACGCGGCGTGCATGACGCGCCTGCGCGTGACCGTCAAAGACACGGGCAACGTCGACACGGAGGGTATTAAGGCGCTCGACGGCGTGATGGGCCTGGTCGAGGACGACACGATGCAGATCGTGCTGGGTCCGGGCAAGGTGAATAGGGTGCTCGAGGAGTTCTCCAAGCTCACCGGCCTTGCGAAAGGCGTTGCCGACGAGAGCGTGGTTGACGCTGCGGCCACAAACAAGGCCGCGCAGAAAGCCAAGTACGAGTCCAAGCCGGTTCAGGCCTTCCTCAAGAAGATTTCCAATGTCTTCGTCGCCCTGCTTCCCGGCATCATTGCGGCTGGCCTCATCAACGGTATCTGCAACGTCATTAACGTCTCGACGGCAGGCGCGCTTGCAGGCGAGTGGTGGTACCAGGGCATTCGTTCCATGGGCTGGGCCCTGTTTGCCTATCTGCCCATCTTGGTGGGCTATAACGCGGCACGTGAGTTTGGTGGCTCCGCTGCGCTGGGCGGCATCGCCGGCATGATGTGTATCGCCAACAGTGCCATGCCCCTGCTTGCGCCTGGCGCGGCTGATCCTGCCACTGCCATTCTGCTGCCGCTCACCAATGCGCAGTACAACCC
>CABSZR010000185.1 GCA_902482185.1 uncultured Collinsella sp.
GTGCGACGGTGCGCGAGATTCGCTATCGCGAGATCAGCACGGCGGGTGCCGACTTGGATGAGCTATCTCTTGATGAGGAGGTGGCGTACGAGACGCCGGTGACGCACGAGTGCTTTTTGCAGTGGGTGACGCCGCAGGGCAAGATCGCGGGCTTTTTGCGGTTGTCGCTGCCCGACCATTCGTTTGTTGCCGCGCATGCGGACGAGTTGCTGACGATGCCGGACGAGGCGATGATTCGCGAGGTACACGTGTATGGCATGGCGGCGCGCGTGGGGTATCAAGGCCAGGCGGCCCAGCACCATGGGTTGGGGCGTCTGCTCGTAGAGCGTGCGTGCGAGATTGCCCGGGATGCGGGTTATACGCGCATCAACGTGATCAGCGCGATTGGTACGCGCGAGTACTATCGCCATTTGGGTTTTTACGATCATGGACTCTATCTGCAAAAGGAGCTCTAGATGAACAAGCCGAGTGTTTCTGCTGGCGTCGTTGCCGGCGTTGCCCTGGGAGCCGCGGCGCTTGGTGCGGCCGCCGTCGCTGTTCGTGCTGCCTGTCTGCAGGTTGCGCGAACCCGCAATGGGTTGGCGCGTGTGAAACGCGTGCACGATGGGGACGGCGATGAGATTCGCGTGTTGGTGCAAGGCGGCGTCTACCAAAGCGCAAGCTACGTTGGTGAGCGTTGGGCGGAGCCCGTCTTTGCGTACTATCGTGCGTTTGACGACGTGTTTGAGTCCGAGGATGCGATGCACGATGCTTATGGTCACGGCATCAACCGCATGCTTGTGCTGGGTGGCGGCGGGTTTGCCTATCCTAAGTTCGCGCTGATGTCGCACGAGGGCTTGCGCATGGACGTCATCGAGTATGACGGAGAGATTACGCGCCTGGCGCGCCGCTGGTTCTACCTAGACGAGCTGGAGCGCGCGGCGGGCGATCGCCTGCGGGTGATAACCGCTGAGGCTCGCTCGTATTTGGGTGTGACGAGCGTGGGCCATCGTCGCTACGACGTGGTCGTGAGCGATTGCTTTGGCGGTGCCGAGCCCGTACGCGAGCTGGCGACGGTTGAGGCATTGCGTTTGGTGCGGGGCAGCCTAAATGTCGGTGGCGTCTACGTTGCCAATATCGTGAGTGCAAACGAGGGGAGCGATGTGACGTTCCTGCGCGACTGTGCCGCCACGGCGCTTGAGGTGTTCGACCATTCTTGGGTGGTCCCATGTGGCGATGCAGAGTTCGGCGGCGAGGAGAACTACCTGCTCATCGCCAGCGACGGCAACTACGCCTTTGCCGAAGCCGTGCCCTTCGACACCGACTTCCTCGGCACCGTTCTTCACGACAAATAGGTCTCCCCGTCCCAAAAAGACTGGTCTTAGGCGTGGTCGCGCCAGCCGAGAACGCGCTGCTTCATGTCTTCGATGTCGAGCACGCCTTCGGCAAAGCCTTTGCGCACGAGCTCTTCTGGAACGAATTCGTCGTACCGATCAAAGTAAGGCACCTCGCCGGGATAGACGAGGTCGATGGGGTCGAAGTCTTTCTCGGCTTCGGCGGCGAGCACTTCAAAGAACGTCTCCTCGTCGGCCTTCATCTTAAACTGCATAAAGTACGGGCGTGACGGGTCGAGTCCGCGAAGGCCCAACTCAGCGGCGCATTTAATCTTGAGCATGCGCTCGAGCGCCAAAAAGGCGTAGCTGCCCAACCAGGGGAAGAGCACCCAGGTGTCGCCACCCAGGTTGATGAGCGGCTTAGTTCCCGCGCCCGAAATCTCGGCCGTATGGCGAGCCTGCGCCAGACGGGCCCGCGCGTTACCCATCAGGTACGGATACGCCGCGTGCTCGTTGAGCGCCTTGCGCATACGCTCGAGTACGTGTGTATTGATGTCGCCGGGGCAGTCGCCAAAGTAGGCCGGCACCCGGCCCTTGACCTGCGTGGCAAAGACAGTGTGGCGCTTCCAGTCCACTTCCTCGACAATCCAGCAATGGCCGGCGATGGCAATGCGCTCACCGGGCGGGGGCGGGTTGACAATCGTGCCCAGCTCGGCCGATTCGCTGCGAACGGTGAACTCCTCGTTTTCCTGGAACACTGCGTAGAACTTAAAGTTGTTGATGATGCGCTCACCCGCGAGGCCCACGATGAGCCCACCGCCCTCGGTGACCTGGATGTGGTCGATCTTGATGAGGTGGCGCAGCAGTACGCGATAGTCATCGGCCGAGATGCGATGGAAATAGCTGAGTGTGAGCACGCGCTGGGCAAGCTCTGCCGGCGTGAGTTCGCCGGTGCTGGCAAGCGTCGACATAGTCTGGTGGTAGAGCAGGCTGTAGGGGAGTCGATCGAGCTCGGGCGGCTCGACCCACTTTTCCTCGCGATAGAGTTGTACGAGCGCGATGCCCTGCAGGAGCTTCCACGGAATGGTCTCGGGCATCATCGTGCGCGGCTCGGGCTCTTCCTCGCGCATGACAAACCACATCTCGGGCGGAAGATCGCGGCGTCCCGTGCGCCCCATGCGCTGCAAAAAGGAGCTGACGGTAAACGGCGCGTCGATCTGAAACGCACGCTCCAGACGGCCGATATCGATACCGAGTTCCAGCGTGGAGGTGGTGACGGTTGTCTGTGCCTGCTCCTCATCGCGCATGAGTTCCTCGGCCGTTTCGCGCAGCGATGCCGAAAGATTGCCATGGTGGATGAGAAAACGGTCGGGCTCGTGCCGGCTCTCGCAGTAGCTGCGCAGCATGGAGCACACGGCCTCTGCCTCCTCGCGCGAGTTGGCAAAGACCAGGCACTTGCGCCCGCGGGTGTGTTCAAAGATATAGCCCATGCCGGGATCGGCGTTTTCGGGCGCGGTGTCGGTGGGGTTGAGGAGCGCCTGCTCATCGGCCCGGGGGATATCGACTTCGCCCTCGGGGGCCGAAGAAGTGCGACGGTCTTTGGGAGCGGCCTTGCCCCGTGCCCGCTCACGACGTTGACGGCGCTCCTCTTGTGTGAGCTGTCCGCTGTGACGCATGTCTTGGGCGCCGGCGGGCAGTGCCGCGGATGCCGCCGCATCGATGCGCTCGCACGCAAGCACTTCGGCCTCTTGAGGACCCATGCTCTTGAATCCCCGCTGCTGCGCCTGGGGACCCGAGTTGTAGAAGTGCTCCATGGAGATGCGCCACACGCGGCGCGGTTCCTCAAAGCGGGGGATGATGCAATCGCGTCCTGTTCCCTGTGAGAGAAAGGCGCCCGTGCGCTCGGGGTCGCCGATGGTGGCAGAAAGGCCGATGCGGCGGGGCTGCACGCCCGCCATGCGCGAGAGGCGCTCGATAAGGCAGAGCGTCTGACCGCCGCGGTCGCCGCGCATGAGCGAATGAACCTCGTCGATAACCACATAGCGCAGGTCGCAGAACATACGAGGGATTGCCATGTGCTTATGGATCAGGAGCGCCTCGAGCGACTCGGGCGTAATCTGCAAGATACCGCTCGGTTTTTTGATGAGCTTAGCCTTGTGCGACTGCGAAACATCGCCATGCCAGTGCCAGACGGGGATATCGGCTTCTTCGCACAGGTCGTTGAGGCGGACGAATTGGTCATTGATGAGCGCCTTGAGGGGGCCAATGTAGAGGGCGCCCACGCTTGCGGGCGGTCTCTCCCAAAACTCGGTCAGGATGGGAAAAAAGGCTGCCTCGGTTTTGCCGGAAGCCGTGGATGCCGTCAGGAGCACATTGTCTTGCGTGTTAAAGATGGCATCTGCCGCCGCAACCTGGATAGAGCGCAAGCTCTCCCAATCGTGGGAGTAGATGAAGTCTTGGATAAACGGGGCGTAGCGGTCAAAGGCGTTCACGGGGCCTCCTCTCAAAAACGAATCTCTCAACGCGGCTGGCAACGGCTTGCTGCATTACAGTCT
>CABSZR010000186.1 GCA_902482185.1 uncultured Collinsella sp.
GATGCCCTGCGCCTGCATGGTGGCGTTGGCCATGAGCACCAAAAAGCCCACAGCCGAGATGGCCGAGCCAATCTGGGGGGCCAGGCCGGCCGCCGCTCCGATCGCGATGGCCGCAATGACCAGGCCGGGAAGCGCCGCGACCCCGGCTGTTTGCATCAGCAAAAAGCTAAAGGTGCCGCATGTTAGCGCCGAGATAGTGCGCATGGTGTAGTCGTGCGCATGGCTCCAGCGCGTGCCCGCCCAGCCGAGTGCGGGGTCGACCTCGATGGCGTCGTCCTCGTAGTGCGACGGCTCGATATCGTCGAGCTCCTGCTCGTCATCCGAAAGCTCGCCAACCATTTGCTCCAGGCTGCGACGGCCTTCGCGCACGCTGCCCAGACCGGCAAGGAGCTGGTCGCAAAATGCCTCGATGCTGTTGGGGCGGTCCTGCGGCATGGGGGAGAGCGCGCTCATGAGCGCGGCCTCGGCTCCCGGGGGAAAGTGTGGTATCAGATCGCTGGGATAGGTGGCGCCGCCGATGATGCGGCCGAGCGAGTCGGCGGGCGTGGCCGCCATAAAGGGAGCGCTGCCGCACAGGCCCTCGTAGATCACACAGGCGAGGGCAAAGACATCGGCGCGCTCGTCAACCGTGCCAGTCTCGATGTCGAGCTGCTCGGGTGGCATGTAGCCGATGGTGCCGCCGCGCGAGCCGCCAAAGCCGCCGGCAGACGACAGTCGCGCCATGCCAAAGTCGGTGAGCTTTACGTTGCCCGAGTGGTCGATGAGCACGTTGGCGGGCTTAATGTCCAGGTGGAGTACGCCATTGCTATGGGCGAAGGTGAGCGCCTGGCCCAGGGCATCGGCAATGGCCGCGGCCTCGTCAAAGGTAAGTGAGTGGCCGTCCACGCGGTGCAAAAACTCGGCAAGCGACATGCCATCGACATACTCCATAACCAGGTAGGCATAGGCTGTGTCGTGCGTAAAGTCGATGACCTGCACGATATTGGGATGTTGAAGCATGGCGGCAGTGTGCGCCTCGCGCAGGACATCCATGATGTCGCTGGCGGGCATGCCGGCACCGTTGATAAGAGGGATGCGCTTAATGGCCACGCGACGGCGCAGGTGCGTGTCGCGGCAGATCTCGATGGAGCCAAAACCGCCGGTCGCAAGTGTCTCGAGCGGCTGGTACCGCTTGAGCAGCTCGCGAGAGCTGGTGCCCTCCAAAGGAACGTCCGGCGAGAACCGGGCGGTATGTTGCGAGAAAAGCGGCATGGCCAACCCTCGTGCGTTTAAAGTTCGTTTGCGAGTGGCGGGCGCGGAGCCGAGCCGTTCGCGGTGGCATAGATGCTGCTAGTGTAGCACGCGCAGGTGGGCGACATTCAATTTAAGCTCCGTCTGGGGTCTGGACCTTGCGTCCGGCCTAGCGCTTCTTCTTGTTCTTCTTCTGCTTGCGCTGCTTGCGCTTGGTCTCCTGGGGCTTGTCGCCCTGCTTGGCCTCGGCGGCGGCCTTCTCGGCCTTCATTTTCTTCTTCTTGGTCTCGATGCGGAGTTTTTTGTTGATGCGCGCCTTAAGGAAGGGACCGAACTGCTCGGCATCGCCGCGGACAAAGGTGTCCTTAGGGATCGTCACGCCCTGGTCGGCGAACATGGCCACAAAGATGCGCTCGCCGTCGAGTACATGGTCGAGCTTCTCAAACGGGAAGAACTGCGACTTGCCGCTCTTGCCCCAAACCATCAGGCCGTCCTCGTTGGCGGCGACGCGGCGATAGCGGCCACCCATGGACTCGTCGGCCTCAACGGCGTCGATAAAGTCGCGGGCGAGGGTGTGGTGCAGGTTTTTGCTCCACCAGGCCAAAAAGGCGCCGAACACGATCAGGACGACGCCAAACTTGATCCAGTTGCCGCCGGCCACCAGCATGCCGATGCCGATGAGCGCGGCAATTGCCGCGGCGACATACAGCGAGCCGCGACGCCTGGGCGAGGCGACCAGGCGGGCGAAGTCGGTGACCAGGTCGTTTTCGTACTGGTACTCGTTGAGGTACAGGATGCCGTCGTCGGCTGCGGCCTGCTCCTCGAGCGCGACCTCGACCTGGTCGGCTGCTTCGGAGGGGACGAGGTTGCTCTCTGCGTCTGCCATGCTCTTTGGACTCCTATCGCGGCGGGCTCGCCGTACGGGTTATTATGGATGCAGTATGCCGTGCGACCGCATGGCCGCCGCGGCAACAAGACTCAGTATACCCGGGGGAGCACCCATGGAATCGTTGTACCGAAAGTATCGCCCGCTCACCTTCGACTCCGTGGTGGGCCAGCAACATATCGTCTCGACGCTCGAGCACGCCATCACCGAGGGGCGCCTGTCCCACGCCTACCTGTTCTGCGGACCGCGCGGCACGGGCAAGACCACCATGGCGCGCATTCTGGCCAAGGCGCTGCTGTGCCGCAATGCCGAGGCGGCGCGCGCCGAGGGTGCGAGCGGCTGCATGCCCGACGGCACCTGTGAGGAATGCGAGCTCATCGCCGAGGGCAACCACCCCGATGTCTACGAGCTCGATGCCGCAAGCCGTACCGGCGTAGACAACGTGCGCGAGGAAATCATCAACTCCGTCAACTTTGCCCCGGTGCGTGGCAAGTACAAGATCTATATCATCGACGAGGTCCACATGCTCACGACGGCGGCGTTCAACGCGCTGCTCAAGACGCTTGAGGAGCCGCCGGCACACGTGATCTTTGTGCTGTGCACCACCGACCCGCAAAAGATTCTGGAGACCATCCTCTCGCGCTGCCAGCGTTTCGATTTCCATCGCATCGGCAACGAGGATATCGAGTATCGCTTGGCATACGTGTGCGAGCAGGAGGGCTTCGATTACGACGACGAGGCGCTGGCTATCGTGGCGCGCCATGCCAAGGGCGGCATGCGCGACGCGCTGTCCACGCTGGAGCAGCTGAGCGTCTTTGGCAACGGTTCTGTGCATGCGGACGACGCCCGCTCGCTTTTGGGCGAGGTTTCGGACCAGATCCTGGGCGAGTTTTCCCGCGCCATTGCCGATCGCGATGTTGCCGAGCTCTATGGACTGATTCGTGTGCAGGTCGAGGAGGGCAATGACCTGCTTGAGCTGACGCGTGACTTGGTGGCGCATGTGCGCGACGTGTATGTTGCCTGCGTTGCCGGTGCCCGTGCCGAGCTGTTTGAGGGCGGCTCCGAGCAGGCCGAGGCGCTTGCTGCCGAGGCCGCTGCCTTTGGCGAGCATCCTGCCGACCGCCTGGCCCGCGTGCTGACGGTGCTCGACGATGCCGCACTGGAGATGAGGGGCGCGAGCGACGTGCGCCTGGTGCTCGAGATCGCCTGCACGCGTCTGGCACGTCCCGAGGCTGATTTAACGATTGAGGCATTGGCCGAGCGCGTGGCACGCCTGGAGGCCATGGTTGCCAACGGCGCCGTGCCGGCGAGCGTGGCTGCTGCTCAAGCGAGTGCGCCTGCTGCATCCGCACCCGCTGTCCAGCAGCCGACGCTGATCTCGGGTGCCCGGGCTGCTGCCCCTGTGGCATCTGCCGCTCCCGCTGCTACGTCCGCGCATCAGGGCGGCATGCCTTGGGACCGCGGCGCTGCTGTTCCGGCTGCCCAGCCTGCACCCAAGTCCGCGGCTCCGGCTCCCGCGCCCAAGCCTGTAACGCCTGCACCTCAGCCCGTTGCGGCTCCGGCTTCCGCGCCTGCTGCATCGACCGTGTCGGTGTCCAAGCCCAACAACGCCGCCCAGGTTGCCGCCGCCGGTGCTGCCGAGACCCCCGCGGTTGAGGACGCCGGCGAGCTCCAGCGCAAATGGGCCGAGGTCGTCGAGCGCGTCAAGGCTCGTCAGGCCTCCTACGCAGGGCTTTT
>CABSZR010000187.1 GCA_902482185.1 uncultured Collinsella sp.
AAAGATCAAGTCGTCCTCGCAGACGCTCAAGCAGGAATACCTCGATACATACGAGGGAGGTGAATGACATGATAGGCAAGAGCTATGCAAAGATAGCGATTGTTGGCTTTGTACTTTGTCTTGCAATGGTGCTATGTGCATCATTTGCGAGGTATAGGTCCGAGCAGTCGTTCATTGATGGCGCTGAAAATGGGTTTGGTATAGACGGGATGTATGTCAACGATGGCGCGACCAGGCCGTCTATGGCGATTCTCGCAGGCGAAGATATGGAATGGCAAATCTGTAATGACGATGGCTCTTGTATGAGTGGTCGTTTGGCCGTAACGAGCGACCCGAATTCGTTCGATCTTCTCGACAATGATGGATCGGATTGCGGTTCAGTTCACCTTTCATATGCATCGCGAGACGGGATGGACGGCATTCTCTACGTCTCCCACGAGACTGGCGATTTCAAGATGCGTAGGACTAACCGAGTGCCGGCTTTTTTCGAGGAGTGAGAATTCCCGTCGGTCTGCCGATCAGGCCGCCGGGGTATCGAACCCCGCATTCATCCGTACACACGGATGAATGCGGGAAGTGTCCGGATGAAGTTGATAATCAAGGAAACAAAGCCGTTCTGCCTGGGACGGCTTTGGCCTGGACTTTAACTACAACATCGCAATCGACACTTATCAGCTCGCGCAACGCGCATGGCCAAATCTCGAACGCTGGTGCATGGAGGACCTTCGAGATTAACTGGACATCCAAAACGACGACGCACACCGCGTGCTCGCCGACTGCGAAGACGAGATGGCTGTCTACAATGCGATCAGAAACGGCGTGAAGTCCGGAGAGCTTTCTGTGGAACCGCCGCGCCGTCGCGCGAGCCGACCGGGCAACCCGGGCAATCTGGTCCCGGCTCTCCCGGTCGCATTCCTACGATATCGCCCCTAGATCACCAATGCGTCAGATAAAGAATGAGGCAATGGCTGTGACCACGCCTACGGCAGATGCAACGACTGCGCCCTTTTTCCTCTCCTTTAGTCCGACGAATAGGGTTGCCGTAAAGTAAAGGGCGGAAATGCAGGCTATGGCAAGCGAAACGAGTTCCTTGGGCGGTTTCAGCAAAAGGTCGCTAGCAAAGAGTAATGCAAGCAGGGCAAAGCCGATTGTGGTCAAGTATCTCGATTGAGTTTGCGACAGCATGGCAACTTCCTTTTAGAACATGCAAGTGAAAAGTCGGTACGATGTCATTGCGGTTGCAAACAAGCCGCCGCCGGGACCGGTTGTCACGAGACCGGCGATAACGCATTTTCTCGGTTTCCAGCTCATGACAGACCCCTCTCTCATGGTGCAACGTATACATTATGAGATATACACATTTTGTCCTATAAGCCCCAAGGATGACGATTCCAATACGGACGACGACACCAAAACCGGCATCGACGGCTCCATGGACGATTCGGATTCCAAATAGGCCCTGTTAGTTGAGCCACTTCTTTGCCGGTGTCGTATACGAGACCGCTATACCCGCGGCAATTGCCATCAGGCAGCTCGCGATGAATCCGAACTCATACTTCAAAACGTTTGTTGCGGTCAGGGCGATAATCAACACTGTCAGAATTTGCAGAATTATCGTTATTGCGAAGAGATTGATTCCTTGTTTGGCCGAAGTCGCTGAATGAGTTTGGCTTCGTTGATTCAGGTTGAGGCAGACAAGGAAAGCGACCAGTTCGCTTGATAAGGGGCCGACTACATAGAAAAAGATTGCGTCAATGAAGCCAATAGTGTTGTAAGTTGTTTCGCCGGAAAACACAGCGTATAAAGCATATCCAAATCTTGGCTGATTCATGTATGAGTCCGAAAAGACGAAGAGCGTCAATATTGCTACTACCAGAAGTGCATTCAGGGTAAATCGTTTGCTTTTCATCGATCGCTCCTTCCGGGTGAACTTTATTATGTAATTATACAGCAGTCATTTGTTATTCAAAGAATTTGACTGTCTTAAATAACATGCACTTTCGCTGGAGGGTCGCTGTTTGGCGGCCCTCTTTTTTGCACAGTCGCGGTGGGATGGTAATATCGTTACGTTTGAACTGTTTCGATGTGAAACCGAGGAGATTCCCTCTATGAGTGCTGACTACCCGTCAATGACTACGGCCGAGATTCGCTCCAAGTTCCTCAACTTCTTTGAGGAGCGCGGTCTTAAGCTCTATCCTTCTTCGTCCCTCGTCCCCGACGATCCTTCGCTGCTGCTTGCCAACGCCGGCATGAACCAGTTTAAGGAGTACTACCAGGGCAAGAAGACCATGAAGGAGATCGGCGCGATCTCCTGCCAGAAGTGCGTCCGCACCAACGACATCGACTGCATCGGCGAGGACGGCCGTCACCTCTCCTTCTTCGAGATGCTCGGCGACTTCTCCTTTGGCGGCGTCTCCAAGCAGCAGGCCTGCGCTTGGGCCTTTGAGCTCATCACCAAGGAGTTCAAGCTGCCGCTCGACCGCCTGTACTTTACCGTCTTTACCGAGGACGACGAGACTCACGACGTGTGGCGCTCCCTGGGCGTTGCCGAGGATCACATCTCGCGTCTGGGCGAGGACGACAACTTCTGGGCCGCTGGCCCCACCGGTCCCTGCGGTCCGTGCTCCGAGATCTACTTTGACATGGGCGAGGAGGTCGGTTGCGGCAGCCCCGACTGCAAGCCCGGCTGCGACTGCGACCGCTTCCTTGAGTTCTGGAACCTCGTGTTTACCCAGTACGACCGCCAGGAGGACGGCTCCATGCCGGAGCTGCCGCACCGCAACCTCGATACGGGCATGGGTCTGGAGCGCATGGCCGCTATCATGCAGCACAAGACCGCTAACTACGACGGCGATCTAATGCAGCACCTCATCAAGCTGGGCGAGGAGATCAGCGGCAAGACCTATGACGCCGACGATTACTCCGGTGCCAGCCGCTCGCTGCGCATTATCGCCGATCACTCCCGTGCCGTCGACTTTATGATCTCGGACGGCATCCTGCCCGGCAACGAGGGCCGCGAGTACGTCCTTCGCCGCCTGCTCCGTCGTGCCGTGTTCCACGGCCGCCTGCTGGGCATCGAGGGCGCTTTCCTGACCAAGTTCATTGACGAGGTTAACGCTCAGATGGGCGAGGCCTATCCCGAGCTGCTCAAGAACGTCGCGCTCGTTAAGGGCATCGTCGCCTCCGAGGAGGAGCGTTTCTCCACGACGCTCGACAACGGCCGTGTTTACCTGGACGAGGCCTTGGCCGCGCTCGCCGACGGCGCCGTCCTTCCGGGCGACGTTGCCTTTAAGCTGCACGACACCTTTGGTTTCCCCATCGACCTGACCGTCGAGATCGCCGGCGCTGCTGGCCACGACGTCGACATGGACGGCTTCACCGCCTGCATGGAGGACCAGAAGGCCCGCGCTCGCGCCAATGCCAAGGGCGACGCCTGGGGCAGCTTCAACGACGTGTGGGTCGAGCTTTCGGACAAGGTCGCTGCGACTGAGTTCGATGGCTACGACAACGATGTGATCGAGAGCGCCAAGGTGGTCGCCATCGTGCGCAACGGCGAGTCCGTTGAGTCCGCTGCTGCGGGCGAGGACGTTGAGGTCGTGCTCGACCGCACCCCGTTCTATGCTGAGATGGGCGGCCAGCAGGGTGACGCCGGTGAGCTTTCCGCCGAGGGCGTTGCACTGACCGTTTCCGACACCAAGAACCACAACGGCCTGTATGCCCATGTCGCGCACGTTGCCGAGGGCACGTTGACCGTCGGTGCTACCGTGACTGCCGCGCTCGACGCCGAGCGCCGTGGCTTCCTGCGCCGCAACCACACCGCCACCCACCTGCTCGACGCCGCGCTTA
>CABSZR010000188.1 GCA_902482185.1 uncultured Collinsella sp.
CCGATGACCAGGGGCCGCGTGTACGAAGGGATTACCATGACCGATAAGATGACCGTTGCTATTGCAGCTGGCGGCACGGCAGGACATATCAACCCCGCGCTCGCCTTGGCCGAAGAGCTGCGTGACCGTGGCCACCACGTTGTGTTCGTGGGCCAGTCGCGCAAGCTCGAGGGTCGTCTGGTCCCCGAGGCTGGGTTTGATTTTGTGCCCATTACGGTCACGGGCTTCGACCGCTCCCGTCCTTGGACGGCGCTGACCTCGCTGTGGCGCGTCAACAAAGCCAAGCGTGCGCTCGCCAGTCATTTCTCAAAGGTCGGCAAGCCCGATGCCGCCATTGGTTTTGGTGCCTATGTCGAGGTTCCGCTGCTGGGGTGGTGCAAGGGCGCGGGCGTTCCGTATCTGCTGCATGAGCAGAACTCTGTTCCGGGCCTGGCCAACAAGATGATGAACTCCCACGCCGCCCGCGTGTGCATCTCGGTGCCGGCAGCGCGTTCGGTCTTTGAGCGCGAAGGTGACCCTGACCACGTGCTCATGACCGGCAACCCCGTACGTCGCTCGGTGATCGAGGGCGATCGCGCTCGCGGCCGCAAGGCACTTGGCGTTCCCGAGGACGCTACGCTGCTGCTCGTCTTTGGCGGTTCACTTGGCGCCCAGCACCTCAACGAGCGCGTGGTTTCGCTCAAAAACGAGCTGCTTTCGCGCAAGAACCTCTATGTGTTGCATTCGACGGGTGCCGACGGCTTTGAGGAGACCGAGCGCGCTTTGGCGCTGACGCCCGAGGAGGCGAAGCGTTACCGCGTCCAGCCTTACATCGACAACATGGGCGATATGTTGGCTGCTGCCGATTTGGTGCTCTCGCGTTCGGGCGCATCGAGCGTGGCCGAGATCGCTGCACTCGCCGTGCCTTCGGTGCTCGTGCCGTACCCGCATGCGACGGCCGACCACCAAACCACCAATGCCCGTTATCTGGTCGACGCTGGGGCCGGCGTGCTCTGCGCCGATGCCGATATCGACGGTTCTGCCTTTGCCGATGAACTGCTGCACCTGGTCGATGACGCGGCGGCGCGCGACGCCATGCGTCAGGCGGCGCGTGGCTTGGCCCAGGACCGTGCCGCCGCACTTTTGGCCGACGCGGTAGAGGGATTGCGTTAGTTAGACGGGATATCGCCGGTCGCCCTCGCGCGGATGCGGTAGGTGCGGTACAGTAGACGGGTTACAGGCAGTGTTTACGCAAGGAGTACACGAGCACATGGCTGATTCCCAGACTGCAACCTCCGCGCCCGAGTTTAAGAGCGCCCACTTTATCGGTATCGGCGGCGCCGGCATGAGCGGCATCGCCCTCGTTCTGCACGAGCGCGGTTATGCCGTTACCGGCTCCGACCTTAAGACGTCACGTTATATCCGCCAGCTTACCCGCGCTGGTGTGAAGGTGCATGTGGGCCATGAGGCCGCCACGATCGACGAGGTCAAGCCCGACGTGGTTGTTGTCTCCACCGCTATTCCGGAGTCCAACCCTGAACTCGTGCGCGCTCGCGAGCTTGGTATTCCCGTGTGGCCCCGTGCCAAGATGCTCTCTGCCTTGGGCCACGGCTACACTACCGTCGCTGTTGCCGGCACGCATGGCAAGACCACCACGTCTTCGATGTGCGCCACCATGCTCGACCGCATGGGTCTGGATCCGAGCTTCTTGATCGGTGGCATCGTCGAGGGCTATGACACGAACGGCAAGAACGGCTCGGGCGACTACTTTGTCGCCGAGGCCGACGAGTCCGACAGCTCCTTCCTGTTCCTGAACCCCAACGTGGTCATTGTGACCAACGTCGAGGCCGACCACCTCGATCACTACTCGGGTATCGAGGAGATCGAGGCAACTTTCGCCAAATTCATGAGCCTGGTGGGCGAGGACGGCACCGTCATCGTCTGCGGTGAGGACCCGCATCTGGTCGAGCTCGCCAAGTCGACGGGTCGTCACGTGCTTTCCTACGGCTTTGCCGAGAGCAACGACATCGACTGCATGCACCCGGATGTCAAAGGCATCCAGAGTGACTTTATCGTTCGCTTTGAGGACGGCACTGAGCATGCCGTGGAGATCAAGAGCAATCCCGGTCGCCACAACATGCTCAACGCCACGGCGGTACTCACCGTCGCCCATGTCCTGGGCCTTGACATCGACGCCGCCGCCAAGGCGCTCTCGAGCTTTGAGGGCGTCCGCCGTCGCTTTACCCACGTGGGCGATATCGACGGCATCACGGTGGTTGACGATTACGGCCATCATCCCACCGAGATCAAGGCGACGCTTGCTGCCGCTTCGTCGCTGGGCTACAAGCATGTCGACGTCGTGTTCCAGCCGCACCGCTATTCGCGCCTGCAGGCCCTGTGCGACGACTTTGCCGATGCATTTGCCAATGCCGATAAACTGCTGCTGATTGATGTGTTCTCGGCTGGCGAGATGCCCATTCCGGGTGTCACCTCTAAGATGCTCGCCGATACCGTGCGCGCCAAGCATCCTGGCAAGGAGGTCGTGTACTGCTCCAGCCGTCTTGAGCTCAATCAGGAGCTCGAGCAGATGGTGGGCGAGGGCGACCTGCTGCTCACAATGGGTGCCGGTGACGTTACGACCGTCGGTCCCGAGTTTATCGAGTATCTGACTGCCAAGAAAGACGCTTAAGTCTAATGGGTCTGTTTAACGCCGTCATGGCGCTTTCGGGCATGATCGATACGGACGTAATTGAGGATGAACGCCTCGCGCGCCATACGAGCTATCGTATCGGCGGCAAGGCGGACCTCTTTGTGACGTGCCATAGCTATCATGCCCTCCGCCGCGCCGTGGCGGTGCTCGATCGCGAGCAGGTGCCGTGGGTCATCGTCGGCAAGGGCTCCAATCTGCTGGTTGCCGATGGCGGTTATCGCGGTGCCGTCATTTCGCTCGGACGTGAGTTTCAGCGCACGGTTGTTGCCGATGACGGTTGTACGCTGACGGTCGGTGCGGGCGTAATATTCGCTCGCCTAGTCAACGACGCGCTGTCGCGCAGCCTTTCGGGCCTTGAGTTTGCGGTCGGTATTCCCGGCTCCGTTGGCGGCGCCGTGTCCATGAATGCCGGCACGCGAACCGAGTGGATTGGCTCGCTGGTCGAAGATGTCGTTACGTTTGACCCGAGCTCCGGCATCAAGCATTACGCGGGCTCGGAGATCGCTTGGGGCTACCGTGAATGCAGCCTGCCGCGTAACGAGATCATTCTGGAATGCGTGCTCAAGCTCAAACCTGCGCCCAAGGCCGATATCCGTGAACGTATGGAGC
This sequence comes from uncultured Collinsella sp., assembly GCA_902482185.1. GTDB lineage: Bacteria > Actinomycetota > Coriobacteriia > Coriobacteriales > Coriobacteriaceae > Collinsella. The sequence continues at coordinate 3,299 of CABSZR010000188.1, forward strand.
GGTACCTGACGCGGCGTAAGCGCACACAGCCCATGGGCTGTGCATCCTGCGGGTCGGTCTTTCGCAACCCGCCCGATGCGAGTGTGGGCAAGCTTATCGAGGATTGTGGATTAAAGGGTTTTTCGGTTGGCGGCGCGGAAGTTTCGCCCGTACACGCTAATTTTATCGTTAATAACGGAACCGCCTCGGCCGATGACGTGGCCGCGGTTATCAGACATGTGCACGGAAAGGTGAGGGAGGCGTATGGCATCGAGCTCAGACCGGAAGTTAAATTCCTCGGCTTCTAGAGCATCGAAACCAACCTTCCGCCGCGCCGGAGGGCGTTCCGGCGCACCTGCCCAGCCTCAACATAAGCCCGCCATGCCCTCCAAGTCTGTTGGGTCCGTTCGTCCTGCCAAGCGCCCGGTCGTCGGCTCGCAGCTGGGAGGACGCCCCACTTCTAAAAAGACGAGCCGTCCGGCTCCGCGTCCTTCGGTGACGCCCAAACCGGCGATGGGCACCAAGACCTCCCGACCCATGGC
>CABSZR010000189.1 GCA_902482185.1 uncultured Collinsella sp.
CCTTCTGTTGCTGCTATGGTGCGTGCGGCGCTTACCAGCAAGGCCCCCAATGCCCGCGAGTGCAAAAAGCTCATGTTCGATTACGACGTCTTGAGGTTTGGGCGCCTGGGTGCCTGCAAACGCATGGCAGCGAACGCCCTGGGAAAGCGAGAAGTGTAGATGAGTATCAAGCGTTTGGCACTTTGCCGCAGTCAGGGCCGTCTGTTTGTGCTGCTTCGTTTTGCCGGTCAGGATGTCACCGCGCTTATTGAGCGGGAGGGTTCTCAAGCGTTTGCCCATGCGACGACGAGCGGTTCTTGTGTGCTGTCGCTGGTGCTCCCGGTCGATCATGGCCGTGTGCTGGCGCTTTGCCCTTCCGTTTCCGATTACGAGCGCGAGCTCGCCGTCTTGGTGCTTCCGTTTTTGGATGGCTCGTCGATGGATGTCGTTTTTGCATCCGGTGGTCAAAGGTTGGGCTCTATTCGCCTCGATAGCCGCGTGGCCAAGCTGGAATCCAAGATTAACTACAAAGCAAAGCCTGCGCTGTGCGCGCTTATCCGCGATGCGCAGCGTGGCGAATGCTGCGGTCGCTACGAGATCGATGCCATTCGCTATTTGCCGACAGACGCCGGCGCGGTGTGGCGCTATGAGGTTGCCTGGGCGGGAGACCCCCAGTGCTCCCCTGAGCTCCAGATCTTCGATACGCATATGAATGCGATTGATGCCACCGTGCATGTGTTTGAATCGCAGGTCGATGTGCCGCAGCGCAACGGTTGCCGCGTCAATAAAACGTATCTGAGCGTTGAGATGCCTCAGGATATACGAGATTTTGTCGCGATTGTGAGCGATCCCACAGAGCAGATCCAGAGCGGGTTTTGCGCCATGGATGGTCGCCTGTACAACGGCATGGTCGACGACAGCTGGAGCCGCATGAAGGACGCGCGTGCAGACGACGCAGCTTATCGACGTTGGTTTGAGCAACATCGCGCAAAGCCGGGCGATTTGGCGTGCCAACGTGTCGCTTCGGCGGCCTTTGCCTATAGGCCGCTCGTGAGCATTGTGGTGCCGTGCTACAAGACTGATCGGGTCTACCTGCGCGAGCTGCTGGACTCGGTGCTAGCCCAGAGCTATGACAACTGGGAATTGCTGCTTATGGACGCCTCGCCCGAATGGGACGCGGTGGCCAACCTTGCGGTGGACGCCAATGACGAGCGCGTTCGTCGCATTGGGCTGCCCGGCAACGGCGGCATCGTGGTCAACACCAACGCGGGTATTGAGCAAGCGACGGGCGACTACATCGCGTTCTTGGACCATGACGACATTCTGGAACCGGACGCGTTATTCCAGTATGTTTCCGCGCTGAATAAGGCGGCCGAGGGCGAGCGTCCCCAGGTCCTGTTCTGCGACGAGGACATGTTCCAGAAAACGGGGGAGTGGGGTCAGCCTGTCTTTAAGACGCAGCTCAACGTCGACCTGCTCTATAGCCATAACTGCGTGACGCATTTCCTGATGGTGGAGAAGGCGCTCATCGATCGTATTGGCACGTCCCCAGAAGACGTTGCGGGTGCCCAGGACTACGACCTGACGCTTCGCTGTCTTTCGGCGGGCGCACGGTTTGAGCATGTTGCGCACGTGCTGTATCACTGGCGCGTTCATCCGGGGTCGACCGCCGATGGCTCTGCCGATAGCAAGCCGTATGCTATTGAAGCCGGGTGCCTTGCGCTGCAGCGTCACTTTAACGAGCTGGGCATTTGCGGAACGGTCGAGGAGACCGAGACGCCGTTTGTCTATCGCATGCGCTATGCGCTGCCGGAGCCTGCGCCGCTGGTGAGCATTGTGATTCCCACCAAGGACCACGTTGAGACGCTCGATGCCTGTGTGATGTCGATTGCCCAGAAGGCCACGTATGCCAACTATGAGATCGTCTTGGTGGAGAACAACAGCGAAGCCCCGGATACGTTTGCGTATTACGAAACCCTGCCGGAACGCGTGGCTTCAGCATCAGAAGGCAAGGGCATCGCGCGCGTTGTGTACTGGCCGGGCGAGTTCAATTACTCTCAGATCATCAATTTTGGTGTGGAGCACGCTAAGGGCGACTACCTGCTGCTGCTCAACAACGATACCGAGGTTATAAGCCCGGACTTTATCGAAGAGATGATGAGCTATCTGCAGCGTCCCGATGCGGGCGTGGTGGGCGCCAAACTCTACTTTGCCGATCATCTGGTGCAGCATGCCGGCATTTTGGTTGGCGTGCGTGGCGCACTTGCCCATGCCAACCAGGACTTCTCAGCAAAGCGCGAGGGCTATCTTGCCCGCGCTGTGCGCCCGGGCAACTTTAGCGCCGTGACGGGTGCCTGCCAGATGGTGCGACGCGACGTATTTGAGCAGGTCGGAGGCTATAACGAGGAATTCGCCGTCGGTTTTAACGACGCTGACTTTTGCCTTCGCGTGTGGGAGGCCGGCTACCGCACCATCTTTACGCCTTATGCCGAGCTGTATCACTACGAGTTCACCTCGCGCGGTAGGGAAGAGGCCAACGAGGAAAAGCTACGCCGTTGGAAACGCGAACAGGCACTGTTCATGCAGCGCTGGCCGGGGTTTTTCTTGATGGGTGATCCGTGGCTGGGGCCTAACTTGTCCTCCGAAAGCGAGTACTTCTCGCTTTAGACAATGGTTTAACTGCTGTCGAGAGCCGCTAAGGACACTAAGGGCTATGACTATCTGGTGCAACTGGTCGGTTACTCCATTTGGCAGCGCGCCAACTTGCACCTGCCATAGGAAGGAATGTCGATTCTGGTGTTCGGGCGAAGGCGCTACGCGATGAAATTCTCCACTAGCGCAACTATCGAGTCCTTCTCGCTTGGATCGGAGAGGGCGACCATGAGCGTCATCGCCGCCAGCGCGTTGCCCTCCACGCGGAGTCACTCTCCGTCTCTGAGGACTCCGTTCTTATCGAGGAAGTGTATGAAGAGCGCCGCCGCGGAGCGCTTGTTGCCATCCAAGAACGGATGGTCCTTCACTACGAGGTAGAGAAGGTTGGCGGCCTTCGCTTGAACGGAGGGATATAGGTCTTGGTCGCCAAAGCCTTGATAGAGAGTGCTGATGATTCCGGCGAACTGGTTGTCCCGCTCTCGTCCGAACAGGGTGGACGACGAATAGAACGGTAGACTGCGGACGACTTCGAGGGCTTCGGTATAATCGAGCTCCCAGTTGGGCTCGTTACCCTGTGGCGCCTTCATCCTTCCCGTATCGTATTCGTCGAGCAGGGTAAGGCTCGGAAGGTACTTCCGCAGCACCTCGGCCGCGCCGGAGAGCTCCGGCGCGCTTGATCGCTCGAGGACCTTGAAGACCGTTCCAAGCGCCTCGAGCCTTTTTTGGTTGATGGAGTAACCCTGCAGGAGGTGCTGCTTGAGCACGCCATTTGCCCACCGGCGGAAGTACACGCCCTGCTGGGACTTCACACGGTAGCCAACTGAGATGATCATGTCGAGGTTGTAGTGCTCGACCTGACGTTTTACCGTTCTTGTTCCCTCCAAACGAACTATTTCAAAAAATGAAATAGTTCGAATTCCGGCAAGCTCTTCCTTTGCTGCGGAATGAATGTGCTTGGAAATAGTCGGCACTCCGCGCCCGAACAACGTCGCCATCTGCTGCTGGGTCAGCCAGACCGTATCACCGTCGACGCGCACGTCCAAGTGGACGGTGTGGTCGGGATTCTCGTACAAAGCGATTTGTTGGATTTCGGTCGCAGTGCGCATAGCGCATGCCCCCTTTGATAAGTTCGACGTGGACAAGCTTGCTCTTTAGGAATAGAGCGCTTCCACCGTGTCTGTTG
>CABSZR010000190.1 GCA_902482185.1 uncultured Collinsella sp.
GATGCACTCATCGTAGGTGGCGTCGGAGTGGCCGATGCAGGTCACGACGCCCTTTGCGCTCAGAGCCGCGGCGTAGGCGGCGGCGCCGTCGCGCTCGGCCGCCATGGCGCTCTTGACGATGCGACCGCCCGCGGCCTCCTGCCACCGGTCGAAGACCTCCTCGGAGGGATCGATAAGATAAGCGGGGTTCTGGGCGCCCACATGCTTCATGGTAAAGAACGGACCCTCCAGGTAGATACCCTGAATACGAGCACCGCAGAACTCGGGCCCGCGCTCTTCGTCCGCCTGTGCAATAGCGGCACAGGCGTCCTTGATCTGCTCCACGCCGTCGGTAAAGGTCGTAGGCAGCCAGCTGGTGGTACCACGACGAGCGAGCTCGGTCGAGCTGATGTTGATACCCTCGGCATCGTTATCGGTCGTGGCATGGTTATAGAAGCCATGAATGTGGGTGTCTACCATGCCCGGCGCAATCCATGTACCCGAATAATCTTTGATCTCACAGGCGGGCTCATCGGCCTGCCAAGCGCCAAAGACGCCGTCTTCGACCATGAGGTAGCCGCCCAGCTGCGGCCCCGCCGGCAAAAAGAACTTGTCGGCCTTGATAGCATACGTGCTCATCTATGCTCCCGTACCCGCAGTGCGTTTTAGGGCGGATCAAAAACCACTGCATTGTTAATTCGAGCGATTGTTCGTTGCCTTCTACCGCTTGGCACATTTTGCACCCGCCGCAAAACACGCCAAGCCGTTTATACCCAATAACTCTAGACTGCGCGGTTGTGGTAGACCTTGTACTTAAACTGGTCGGCGCGCGCAACCGAACGCGTATACTCGATAACCTCGTTGTTCATGTCATATGTGGTGCGAATCAAATCCAGGACCGGTGCGCCTTCAGCAATCTCGAGCAAACGAGCGTCGGAATGGCGGGCGATACTCGCATAGAATTCTTCCTCTGCCACGCGAACTTTCTCGTGAAAGTCCTGCTCGATCATGTCGTACAGCGATTTGTTCTCGATCATGGGGCGCTTAAGCGCAAAGAACTTGCGACTTGGCAGATATGTACACTCAATCATCAGCGGCACACCATCGGCTATACGCAGGCGCTTGATCTTGTACAGACGCTCGCCCAGGCGCGCGTTCATCTCTACGGCAATATTCTTGTCAGCCTCGACCTCGGTAAACTCGAGAATCGTTGTCTTGGGCACACGGCCGATCGCCTTCATCTGCTCGGTAAAGCTATAGGTCTGCGTGAGATTTGCCGTTTGCAGAGAGCGGTCGCACACCATGGTTCCACGGCCGCGCTGACGAACCACCAAGCCCAAGCGTTCAAGCTCCTGCAGGGCAAGGCGAACCGTCGTACGCGAGAGCCCATAGCGTTCCGACAGGTCACGCTCAGACGGCAAATAGTCGCCGGGTCGAAGTTCGTGATCGATTTTATCGGTCAGCAAATCGACGAGCTGATCGTACAGAGGTTGTTTGCGCGCTCCCATTGCCATAATGATACCTGCCGGATAAATGACTCGAAATTGGTTGTAACCAGACACCACGTACTATAGCAGTTTTATTGGAATAACAGCAGGTCAACCAGCATATTTCAATATTGTTTGCCGGTTGATAGCCTGTGCGCCGTAATACCAATTACACCACTACATCAAGTATCGAGGTAGCAAAAAGGGCCGCCTCCGCGGAGCGGGACGACCCTTTGTAAGACAGATACGTCTTTAAGGCTTAGAGAAGCTTCTTGAGCTCCTCGGCAACAGCCTGGACCTGCGTGCCGATGATGACCTGGGTAGCACCCTTGTCCATCTTCATGACACCCAGAGCGCCGGCCTTCTTGCAGGCAGCCTCGTCGACCAGAGCGGAATCGCCAAGCTCGAAGCGCAGGCGAGTAGCGCAGCAGTCAACGGTCTTGACGTTCTCCTTGCCACCGACGGCAGCAAGAACAGCGGCGGCCAGAGCGGCGAACTTGTCGTCGCCAGCAGCGGCGGAAGCGGAGGTCTCCTCGACATCCTCATCCTCGCGACCAGGGGTCATGAGGTTGAACTTGGTGATGGCGAAGCGGAACACGAGGTAGAAGACCAGGAAGGCAGCGATGCCCAGCGGGATGATCATCCAGGTGTTGGCAGCAGCCGGGAGGCTAGAGGAGAACAGGAGGTCGGTAGCACCAGCGGAGAAGCAGAAGCCAGCACGGAAACCAACATAGTAGGTGACGACGGTGAAGATGCCGTACAGGGCAGCGTACACGACGTAGAGTGGGAAGCACAGGAACATGAAGCCGAACTCGAAGGGCTCGGTGACGCCGCAGACGAAGGCGCAGATAGCAGCGGAGACAACCAGGCCGATAGCAGCCTTCTTGTTCTTAGCGGTCTGAACCATAGCCAGGGCAGCGCCCGGGATACCGAACATCATGCAGGGGAAGAAGCCGGACATGTACATACCGAGGCTCCACTTGACGTCAGCAGAGGTCTCGCCAGCCCAGAAGTGGGTCAGGTCGCCCAGGCCGATGGTGTCAAACCAGAACACGTTGTTCAGAGCGTGGTGCAGACCGGTCGGGATGAGCAGGCGGTTGAGGAAGGCGTAGATGCCAGCGCCGATACCACCCATGGCGGCGATACCCTCACCAAGAGCAACAAGAGCACCGAAGATGAGCGGCCAAGCAAAGAGCAGGACGACGGAGACGACGATGCAGATGACGGCGGTCATGATGGCGACGCAACGCTTGCCGGAGAAGAAGGCCAGCCAGTCGGGAAGACGAGTGTCCTTGAACTTGTTGTAGCAAGTGCCACCGATGACGGCGGACAGGATGCCGATGAAGGAGTTACCAGCGATCTTGGAGAACGCGATGCCCTCGGTCGTGGCAAGCCAAGCGGTCTGAGCATCGGCGTCCATACCACGAATGGTGCCAACAACAGCGGGGTTCAGGAGCTGCTGGATCATCAGGAAGGCGACGAGGCCAGCGAGGCCAGCGGTGCCATCGTGATCGTCGGCAAGGCCGACAGCGGCGCCGACTGCGAACAGCCAGGCCATGTTATCGATAAGAGCGCCGCCTGCCTTGATGAGCAGGAAACCGGCGGTATAGGCAAAACCGGTAGTGTCACCGGCAGCACCCATGACTGCGGGAGCGAGCAGGTAGCCCACGCCCATAAGAATACCTGCGACGGGAAGCGCCGCGACGGGAAGCATCAGCGCTTTGCCGAGCTTCTGGAGGTACTTCATCATATGGTATCTCCTCCAACCTTTCTTTCGTTGTTCACCAACGAGTTCCATGTCCGCGCCTTGTGCATACCGGCTTCTCCGCTTGCCGGCATTGATGCGCAAACTTAGACAACCCAGTCCCTATTTGGGGTTGCTGGTATGTACGGTAGCACACACTCAATTCAAACGTCCACCACATTTCGTTCAAATTGCTATATCGTTGCCAAACGGTTATTTTTGGCTCGTAAACGGTAATTTACGCAGGTAGACATGGTGCGTTTCTTTCATTACCAAACTAATTCTTAGCAATTTCCATTCGATTTCGTCTCAAAATTGGTTACTACCAGATAAACAGTGGTACCACATTGTTACTACCAGTTTAGCCGAAATCGTTTTCACTTTATATGAATAAAGTGTCCCAAAATTTGCATACAACCACCCCCTCTCATCGCCCTCCCCACAGTGCAAAAAGCCCGCTAGAACAACGTCCGTTCTAGCGGGCATATCAGATTTTTTTGGCTACGCGCTCGGCGGCTCGGGCAGCCCTTATGCAAACAGGCCGTAGATGCTGATGTTGGCCTTGGCGTAGAGGCCGTTAGCA
>CABSZR010000191.1 GCA_902482185.1 uncultured Collinsella sp.
CATGCAGGTCCGTGCCGTCGCAACGGCTGCCGCTCGTCTCATTAAAGAAGGCGCTCATTAAAGAAGGCGTCGACCCGCGCCCCGAGATCATGGTTCCGCTCGTTTCCATCACGGCCGAGCATGTCCAGACCCGCGAGGTTATCGAACGCGTGATCGCCGAGGTTTCTGACGAAGAGGGCGTCGAGCTCAATATTCCCGTGGGCACGATGCTCGAGCTGCCGCGCGCCTGCATGGTCGCTGACGAGATCGCCCATCACGCAGACTTCTTCTGCTTTGGCACCAACGACCTCACCCAGACGACCTTCGGTTTCTCGCGTGACGACGCCGAGGCCAAGTTCATCCCCCTGTACATGCACAAGAAGATCTTGAAGGACAACCCCTTCGAGACCATCGACACGGCGGTACTGGAGCTCGTGCGCATGGCCGTCGAGAAGGGTCGTGCCACCAACCCCGGCATGCACTTTGGCGTGTGCGGTGAGCACGGCGGCGACCCCAAGTCCATCAAGGGCCTGTTTAACGTGGCCGACGTGGACTACGTGTCCTGCTCGCCCTACCGCGTGCCCCTCGCGCGCCTGGCCGCCGCTCAGGCCAAGCTCGAGGCCAAGCGTTCCGCCTAACGTTTTGGGTTTAGACGCCTAGCGTAGCCCCCTTCATGCCGCCCGTCTCATTTCGTGAGGCGGGCGGTTATCATGTGCTGGTTTTGTCTTTTTGTCTGCGTAAAAAATTGTTCTTGCAGCGCAAACCCGCGCGTGTATACTCGAATACGTTTGTTCAACTACGTGCCGGCCAAGGTGGTACGGCACCTCTAGAAGAGTAAGGAATTGCACATGGATTACATCCGCGCAATCGAGCGTCAGCAGATCCGCGAGGACATTCCTCAGGTTCGCGTCGCCGACAACGTCAAGGTTCACTACCGCATTAAGGAAGGCGACCGCGAGCGCATCCAGGTTTTCCAGGGTGACGTCATCCGCATGGCCGGCGCCGGTGCCCGCGAGACCTTCACCGTCCGCAAGATGTCCTTCGGTGTCGGTGTTGAGCGTACCTTCCCGCTTCACAGCCCCAAGATCGCCAAGCTCGAGGTCGTTCGTCATGGTCGCGTCCGTCGCGCCAAGCTGTACTACCTCCGCGACAAGGTGGGCAAGGCTGCTCGCATCCCCGAGAAGCGCTAAGAAGATCGCAGCGTCTGTCCACTCGTTTGGACACAAGGGTCACCTTCGGGTGGCCCTTCTTTTTATCTGATTTGCATGCAAGGAGGCCCCGATATGGCCAACATGACGAGCTCGGTTTCGGCATCGCAGGTTGCCGGCGAGCTGGCGAGCGCCACGTTTGAGGAGATCCCCGCCCTCGTGGAGCATTATCGTGAGGATCCGCGCCAGCAAGTGATCAAGGCTTGCGAGCGTGCTCTTAAGCGCCATGCCAAGGAACTTGCCGAGCGCGAGCGCGTCAATGGCATGTACGAGCTGATGCACGAGCTCGGTGGGGATGGCGTGGTCGTGGGTGTCGACGAGGTGGGTCGCGGTTCGGTGGCCGGTCCTTTGACGGTGTGCGCCGTGTGCCTTCCCATGGAACCGCGCGTCTGGGGCATCAACGATTCCAAAAAGCTCACGCCGGCGCGCCGCGAGCTGCTCTCGGTGAAGATTGCCGAGGTCGCGACGGCGATTGGTTTTTGCCATATCGCGCCGAAGGATATCGATGAGATGGGCATGGCCCGTGCTATCCGTACCGCCGTTGCGGGCGCCGTGGCCGATACGGGGCTCGAGCCCGATTGCGTGCTTATGGATGGCAACCCCTTGGGCGCCGTTCCTAACGAGCGCGATGTGGTGAAGGGCGATGCCAAGATCGCCTGCATCGCCGCGGCGTCCATCATGGCTAAGGTCACGCGTGACGAGATGATGGTCGAGTACGACGCCGAGTATCCCGAGTATCATTTGGCCGAGTCGAAGGGCTACGCAAGCCCCGAGCACATCGAGGCCATTCGCAAACATGGACTTTGTCCGCTGCATCGTGTGAGCTTTTGCGGAAACTTTCTGCAGACTGAGCGCCTTTTCTAGGTCAATTGTGGAGACAGGGACCTCTGGGGTTTTATAAACCTGCTGGTAGCGGGCCGTATGCAACACCATTGTTGCGTACGGCCCGTTTTTTGACGGCATTTGGTCAGCTTTTGGTTAGCTTCCGGTACTTACCCGCATGAAAGGTGCCCTCATCATCGGGGCACTGCAGTGTGCGGGAAAGGAGACCCCATGAGTGCCGCAAGCAAAAAGAGCAAGACACAGCAGCTCAAGGAGCGTTGGGAAAACGGCGAGCTCGACTGCGGGGCGATTACGCCCGAGTTTATCAAGGGGCTCAGTCCCCGCGAGCTCGGCATGCTGGGCGAGCTGATCACCATCGATTACTTTAACGAGCGTGGATACACCTTGTTGGAGCAGGGCTATCGTTGCATTGAGGGTGAAGCCGATCTGGTGCTGCTCGATGAGCTCGACGATGTCGTGGTGATGGCCGAGGTCAAGACCAGACGCGTCGTACTGGATTGCAACACGCGGGTCTTTCCCGAGGAGGCCGTGGACGCCCAAAAGCAACGCCGCTACCGCCGCATCGCAAGCTGCTATCTTATGGAGCATTATCCGCTCAAGGCGATCCGCTTCGATGCCGTGGGTGTCACCATTCGCGGCGGGCATATCGCCGAGATCGAGCATCAGTACAACGCGTTCGATTGGCAGGTGTCGTGATGGCGTTCGAGACGTTTGCCGTTCACGCGGCCTGCATCCGCGGCGTCGAGGCGATTCACGTCACGGTCGAGGTCTCGCTTGCCGGTGGCGTTCCGGGCATCCAGATGCTCGGCATTCCGAGTATGGAGGTGATGGAGTCACGCGGTCGTATTCGCTGTGCGATGCGCTCCGCCGGGTTCGAGATCCCGCGCTCGGGCATTACGGTCAATCTGGCGCCCGGCGATATTCGCAAGACCGGTAGCGGCTTTGATCTGCCCATCGCCATCGCGGTCCTAGCGGCCGATGGTCAGATTCCCCGCGACAACCTCGATCGCTGCCTTATCGCCGGCGAGCTCGGCTTGGACGGTACGGTGCTTCCTGTCAAAGGCGAGGTGGCGTTTCAGCTATTGGCTCGCGACATGGGGCTGTCTTTTATCGCCGGTAGGTCCGACCAGCATGTGCCACTCGCGGGCGTGGATTGCGGCTTTATCGCGCATCTGTCTCAGCTTGCTCACGGCATGGGCGATGCCGCACGGCACTACTTGGATTCCGAGGGTGTCGAGGCGACCTTTGAGCCCGAGCTCGACTATGCAGACGTGCTGGGGCAGGAAGTCGCTAAACGCGGCATGGCGCTTGCGGCGGCAGGAGAACTCGGCTTGCTCATGATCGGGTCTCCGGGATCGGGCAAGACGATGCTCGCACGCCGTATGACCGGCATCCTGCCCGAGCTTTCCGTTGAGGATCAGCAGGAGGCACTGTGCATCCATTCGGTTTTGGGTGAGAACATTGATGGCTTGTTGGCGGGGCACCGCCCCTTCCGCAGTCCCCACCACACGGCCTCGGCGGTGTCCCTTACCGGCGGCGGCGCAGTGCCGAAGCCCGGGGAAATTTCCCTGGCCCACAACGGTGTGCTGTTTTTGGACGAGCTGCCGGAGTTCGATAAGTCCGCCATGGAGACCCTGCGCCAGCCCCTGGAGGACGGAGTGGTGACCATCACCCGGGCCTCCGGTTCCCTGACCCTCCCCAGCCGATTCATGCTGGTGTGCGCCATGAACCCCTGC
>CABSZR010000192.1 GCA_902482185.1 uncultured Collinsella sp.
AATGACGGATCAGGAATGTTACGAGCTGTTGGCGACCGACGGCATGCTGGTCAAGCGCCCGCTGCTGGTGGGCGATGACTTTGCGATTCCAGGCTTTAAGGAAGCAGCCTGGACCAAGGTACTACTGTAGCAGCTGCGGAAAGCGCGTTCCGTTTTGGGCGTAGATTTTGGGTTGCGCTTTCCGCCGGCAGGTTCGCTCCGGTCAGTACTCAAGCTTTGCCCACTTATGCGGGTCGTAGATCTTTACCTGTTTGTTGGGCTTGCCGCTCCAGTACTCTTCGTCCATAAAGGGCAGATATGCCTGAACGCCAGGGCAGATAAAGGGAATCCGCTGCTGTTGCAGTCGCTCGCGCTGGCGCTGCTCCAGGTGCGCCTCGGATATGACGGTTGGCATGCCGGACAACTCGACGAGGCTTGCCTGGATTCGCTTAAGGTCGGGGAGTCCCGCGTGCCATGACATCCGCATGATCAAAAAGGATGCACGGCGGTATTTTGCCTGCACCACAGTAATGGCGGGGCGTAACGTGGGGTGAATTTTGTCCCGTTCGGGCCAAAGGTCAGCAGTGATCTCGAGGCCCAGGGTCTCCCATAGGTAATCAAGCTCTTCGTCCATGGCGCCTCGATATCTACGCGATCATTGATACCTCGATTGTGTTGCCTGGTGCTATCGTTTTCGCGGTAGAATCTGCCAACGGTTGACGGCTACCGCTCGCGGCGTTTTGTCCTTCGTGTACAGCGGTCGGCTTCACAGGTCCTTCACGGGTTGGACTAAATTAGGCCAATTTGACTGAATTTCAAAAAAGTCAAAATTGGGGCTTGCGTCACGGCGGGACTTCCCGTATATTTCTTTCTTGCGCAAAGGCACAGCCGAGCGCAGCGATGCAGTCATTGGGATGTCGTCTAATGGCAGGACAGCGGATTCTGGTTCCGTCAATGGGGGTTCGACTCCCTCCATCCCAGCCATTGCATTTGCTACATATGGCCCGTTCGTCTAGCGGTTTAGGACGCCGCCCTCTCAAGGCGGAGATCACCAGTTCGAATCTGGTACGGGCTACCACGCATCTGATACCCGGACTTCCTATGGAAGGCCGGGTTTTTTATTTTTAAACAACCGTCTGCAATTCCCGTTTGAACCAGAGCTTTGCGTTCTGCCTATGGCCCTTACGGGTACAATATCCAAGATATTTTGACTGTTAGAAGGAGTCTCATGACGGAGTCCTCTCAGCATACGTCTAAGCCCCAGGTCGAGGTTGAGGCCTCGGGCGGAGATGACAATAAGAGCGCACGCCGCGGCGCCATCTTTATCGGCGTCGTGCTGGTAGGTTATATCGTCTATCTGGTGGTAACCGGGCAGATGGGGCAGTTCTGGGCCGCTATGTCGAGCGTCCAGGCGTCATGGCTCGTTGTCGCGTGTCTTTGCATGTTCATGTACCTGTTCTTTGGCATTGTGGCCTATGCGATCGCCGTCTGGCTCGATCCCAATTCGCCCGTCGGCATCCGCGACCTGATCTCGGTCGAGGCGAGTGGCATCTTCTTTGGCAACCTGACGCCCATGATGATGGGCTCCACCCCGGCTCAGATCTATCGCCTGACCAAGGCCGGCCAAAACGTGGGCGAGGCCGGCGCCACGCAATTCACGCGTTTTATCGTGTACCAGTTTGGCCTGGTCGCCTGGGGCGCTATCCTGCTGCTCGCCCGTATGCCGTTTTTTGCCGAACGCTACGGCGACATGACGCTGCTGTGCGTCTTTAGCTTTGGTGGACACTGCTGCATCTTGCTGGGCATCTTCGCCGTCGCGCTCATGCCTAAGACCGTCACGCGCGTCGCCCATTGCATCATCAATTGGCTCGAGCGCATTGGTGTCTCGGCCACTAAGATCGAGGGTTGGCGCACGTTTGTCGATGGCGAGATCTACTCCTTCTCCGAGAAGTTCAAGCTTTCGGCCGGACATTTTTCTTCCATGCTGCTCACCGTGTTTATCACCATGCTGCAGCTCGCGTTTTTCTATCTGGTGCCGTATTTCCTGATGCTTGCCTTTGGCCACCACGAGGTCGACTTTTTCTCGGTCATGGCCGCGAGCGCCTTTGTCCAGCTGTTAAGCTCTGCGGTTCCCTTGCCCGGTGGAACTGGTGGCGCTGAGGGCGGCTTTGCATTGTTCTTGGGTCATTTCTTCGGTTCGGCTTCGACCGCCGGCTATCTGCTGTGGCGTCTCATTACGTTTATTGCGCCTACCATTTTGGCTGCGCCCCTGCTTGGACTTAAGAGCGCCCACAACGAGAGCATCCATGCGCGCTGGGATCACGTGATGCGCAAGCTCGGCCGCACGCCTCAGACGCCCTCTGCGCCCACTAAGCCGCACCCCACGAATGCTGTTACCGTTGATCCCAAGAAGCACGCTCAGAAGGCTTCTGGGACCGCAAAGCCGGCTCATAAGGCCTATGTGCGTCAGACAGGAGACGGTATTCGCGTATCTCCGTCGGCACTCAATAAGAAGAAGCACCCTAAGTCGCAGTAGGGCAGTCGTGCGTTCTTCATGATGCGGGGCATATTTGTGCTGTATGGGGGATAATCCTCTTACGTAGATTATCTCTCATCTGTTGATGAATGCTTGCATATCGAAGGGACACGCCCATGGCAACCAGCAAACCGCGTCTTGATCGCCGCATCGTTCGCAGCCGTAATGCCATCCTTTCGGCTTTCGAGCGCCTGCTCATGGAAAAGCCGCTGGCAGACATTACGGTGAGTGCCATCGCGCGCGAGGCCAATGTCGACCGCAAGACCTTTTACGTTCACTTTGGTACGGTTGACGGCCTGCTCGATGCCATTGCCGTCGATGTGGTGGAGATGATTGTCGACTCGGTCGAGAAAACGCTTACTTCCATGGACGGCGACACCAACGAGCGCGCCCTGGGCGCGGCGGCGACCTTCTTTAAAACCGTTAATGAGGCACTGTGCAACAACTTAGTGCTCAGTCGTCAGCTGATCGAGAATATTCCGCTCGATGATTTCATGGCTCGTCTTCGTGCGCCGCTCGAACATGAGATTGCCGAGCGCGATTTGCTGCCCCAAGGTCTCAAGGACGAGATGTTCGACTACTATCTGGCGTTTTTGCTGTCGGGTATTATCGGTATCTATCGCACGTGGGCGCTGTCTGACGGCTCGGTTCCTATCGAGCGCGTCTCTGAGGTCGCCAACGATCTGACTCTCAATGGTCTGTCGAGTCTGGAATCTCGCTTGGATTAGGCCTAGTTGGGCTCGTCGGCGTGGAAATACCTGTTCACGAGGTTCTCCGGCGCCTTGGAGACCTTGCCGGCGTAGGAGCTGTAGCCTGAGGATCCTTAAAAGTAAGTCCAGTTTATCCTTCCCACTCCAATTTTGGAATCCTCCGATGCGCCTTCGCACGCTCGCATGACCTCGATACCATGTGAGCGTGCGAACTCGACGAGCTCTGCGTTGCGGGCGTTTATGGTGCCGAAGGCGGCGGGGCACACGATAAGGCGCGCGCAGTGGACGAGGAGCTCTTTGGCGCGGGCTATGGTTTTATCCCCGATCGGCTCGAAGGCGCGCTCGGCCACGCATTCCGTCGCCAGGTCGCGCGCGAGCTCGCAGTCGATGTCCCCTTCGTGCAGAACGCCCGCGTAGAACGCCTTGCCCTGCCGGATGAGCTGGCGAAACACAGCCGACCCCGTACCTGCGCCAGCGATGACGAACGTGTGCGCATCACCGTGTGGGCGCCCAATTTCCACGCTG
>CABSZR010000193.1 GCA_902482185.1 uncultured Collinsella sp.
GAGGCGCCCTCCGAGCCCGAGGCCAAGGCAGCTGTCGAGGCAAAGCCGGCCGCCAAGACCACCACGCGCAAGCGCGCTACGACGACGGCCAAAAAGACCACGACCAAGGCTGCTGCTCCCAAGGCAGAGGCAAAGGACGAGGACAAGCCCGCAGTAAAGGCCGAGCCGACTCCGAAGGCTGCCGAGGTTAAGGCCGCTCCCAAGACTAAGGCAAAGACCGAGCCCGCCAAGGAGACCCCGGTCTCCCCCGCCGTTTCGGCCGAGGAAAAGGCTCCGACCAAGAAGACCTCCGTCCGCAAGGCAACGGCCACCCGCAAGCGTCACTAGTCAGGACGATTAAAACTTAATCCTCAAAGCAAAAGAGGGCGCCCCAACTAGGCGCCCTCTTCTTGGTTGAACTTCTGTATTAAAAAGAGGGCCGGTTTACTACGACAAAATGGCTCCGGCCGACCACGGCGAGTAATCTTCGAAATTAAGAACGCTTCTAGCTGCGGTTTTAATATCACCAAAATGACTGTTGTTGAGATCATTCAATTCGTCGTAGTAAACCGAAGTACTTTTGTTTGGATACAAATAGTATCGGTATAGACGTTTTTAAATATCGCGATAATTTGGGTGGTAAAACGATTTTCTAGGACAACCGTTCGCCGATGGTAAACGGATGTTGTTTATACAGCCTGTGTGCAACATATATACTTATATCCTGTGCGTAAAGCCCATGGCCCGCAGGCCGTGATTCTATTGAACTGGACCGTATTATGAGATTGATTCACAACAGCCGTCTGCCGCAGTTTCGTACTCCGTTTGGCGCTGTGACCACTGGAACTTCCGTTTCGCTATCGGTGATTTTGGAGGATGCCGACCCCAACCAGGCGACGCTCACCCTGCGTACCTGGGTCGATGAAATCGGTGAGTCTCTGTACCCCATGACGCACGAGGGCGACGGCATATTTACCGTAGAGCTTGAGTGCGCCGAGCCCTGTCTTATCTGGTACAGCTTTATCTGCAACATCGAGGGCCAGCCCGAGGTCCGTCTGGGCGCACCGCAGGGTCGCACCGGTGGCGAGGGCGTAACTTACAACTACGCCGAGGTCCCGTCCTTCCAGATCACCGTCTACAAGCACCGCAAAGTTCGTCCCGAGTGGTACGAGCGTGGCATGGTCTACCAGATCTTCCCCGACCGCTATGCCCGCGATGAAAACTGGCGCGAGCGCACGCTTGCCGAAGTTGAAAAACCACGCAAAGGAATCCAGCGCCGCATGGTCGAGGACTGGAACGAACCGCCCGAGTACGAGCGTGCCGAAGACGGCTCCATCAAGACCTGGGATTTTTACGGCGGCTCGCTCAAGGGTATCCAAAATGACCTGCCCCGCATTGCCGAGCTGGGCTTTACGGCCATCTACCTCAACCCCATCTTTGAGGCCGCGAGCAACCACCGCTACGACACGGCCGACTACACCAAGATCGACCCGATTCTGGGCACCGAGCAGGAGTTTACCGAGCTGTGCGAGGCGGCCGAGAAGCTTGGCATTTCCATCATTCTAGACGGTGTGTTCAACCATACGGGCGACGACTCGATCTACTTTAACCGCTACGGCAATTATCCCGGCGTCGGTGCTTGGCAGAGCGAGGACTCGCCGTGGCGCGATGCGTTTTACTTCCATGAAGACGGTTCGTATGACTGCTGGTGGGGCGTGGGCAACATGCCCGCCATCAATGAGAGCTCCGAACTGGTGCGCGAGCGGCTCCTGGGCAAGGACGGCGTGATCCGTAAATGGCTGCGCGCCGGTGCCCATGGCTGGCGACTCGATGTGGCCGACGAGCTTTCCGACGACTTCCTGGCCGAAATCAAAAAGGCCGTGCTCGCCGAGAAGCCCGACGCACTGCTGCTCGGCGAAGTCTGGGAGGACGCTTCCAACAAGATCAGCTATGGCCACCTGCGTCGCTATCTGCAGGGCTCGGAGCTCGACTCCGCCATGGACTACCCCTTCCGCGACATGGTCATCGGCTTTTTGATGGGCTACAAGAACGCTTACCAGGCAGCCGAGGATATCGAAACCCTGCGCGAGAACTACCCGCGCGAGGCACTGGCCTGCGCGCTCAATCTGCTTTCGAGCCACGACCGTCCGCGCATCATCTCGGTGCTCGGCGGTGGCCCCGACGAGTCGCAGCTGCCCGAGAGCGAGCGCAGCAAATGGCGCCTGGACGAGAACTCGATGGGTCTGGCCAAGAGCCGTTTTTGGCTGGCGACGCTCATGCAGATGACCTTCCCGGGCGTGCCTTCGATCTATTATGGCGATGAGTACGGCCTGGAGGGCCTCACCGATCCGGGCAACCGCCGCACCCTGCCGACCAAGGACCAACTCCACGACTTCGACACACTGGCCATCGTTAAGAACGCGTCTGCCGTGCGCCGTGCGCTGCCCTTTATGGTCGATGGCGAGATCAAGGCCTTTGCGCTCAACGACGAAGTCTTGGCTTACACCCGCACGGGCAAAGACGGCGAGGCCGCGACGGTTATCATCAACCGCAGTCTGCGCAATTCGCACCGCGTGACGATTCCGGCGCTCGGCGAATGCGCGAGCGACGTGATCAGCGGTCACGAGTGCGAGATCCACAACGGTACCGTCACGCTCGACCTGTACCCGCTGGGCTCTTCGATCATCTATCACCATGCCGAGAAGCGCCTGCAGGAGCCGCTCGATCATGGCGCGGGCGTTGTGTGCCACATCACCTCGGTGCCGACCGATGACGGCAAGCCCGGCACAATCGGTGCGCCCACGCGTCGCTTTATCGACCATCTGGCCGCTATGGGCATGCGCTACTGGCAGGTCCTGCCCGTCAATCCCACGGACTTCTTCCGCTCCCCCTACGCCGGCCCCTCGGCCTTTGCAGGCAATATTGATCTGCTACCCGAGAGTCACGAAGAGCTGGCAGCCGACTTTGAGACCTGGAAGGCCCGCGGCGGCGAGGATGCCGATCCGCTGTACACCGCGTTTAAACATCGCAATGCCGATTGGCTCGAGAAGTACTGCGTCTACATGGCCGTTAAAAAGTACTTTGAGGGCGAGTCGCGCCATGATTGGCCGGCAGATGTCGCGCGCTACAACGAACATCTGATCGACGACAAGCGCTTCCACAACGAGGCCGAGCTTCAGGCGTACATGCAGTACCGCTTTGACCTCGCTTGGTGCGAGCTCATGAACTATGCGCACAAGAAGGGCATCGAGGTTATCGGGGATATTCCTATGTACGTGTCCGACGATTCGGCAGACGCGTGGAGCGAACCCGAGAACTTCTGGCTGTCCGATACCGGCAAGGCGATTGAGATTTCCGGTGCGCCGCCCGACAACTTTGCGCCCGAGGGCCAGGTGTGGGGCAACCCAACGTTCCGCTGGGACCACATGAAGCAGAACGGCTATAGCTGGTGGATGGATCGCCTGCGTCGTGCGTTTTCGCTCTACGACCGCGTGCGCCTGGATCACTTCCTGGGCTTCCACAGCTATTTCAGCATTCCCGCGGGTAAGGCATGCGCCGACGGGCGTTGGCTGGCAGGCCCGGGCAAGGACCTGTTCCAGACCGCCTACGACGAGCTGGGTCCGCTCAACTTTATCGCTGAGGACTTGGGCTATCTGACGCCCGGTGTTCGCGCCATGGCATCGACCTGCGGTTTCCCCGGCATGGACGTGCTGGAGTTTAGCGACTACGACGTTCGTTGCGGAATTCATCCCACACCGGGCAAGATCC
>CABSZR010000194.1 GCA_902482185.1 uncultured Collinsella sp.
GCCCAGCTCTGCAAGCAAGGCCTCCAGAACTTCTCGCTTGCTCTCTCCGCGCAACGCTGTGTAATTAAACGTCGTATCGGGGCTGTTGCGCATGGCCCTCTTGGAACAAATCGAACAATCGACCCGCCTCTTCAGGTCGAGAGGATGCGCCCAGGACGGTGTTGAAAATATCCCCGGCATCGCGTCCACGCGTTTCCATAGCAGGCACCGTTGCAGCGTCCTCTCCAAGAATGCGGATGTTACCGCGAGGTACCGACGCCACCACAACAGGTGAATGCGTTGAAACTATAAACTGTACGTTTGGAAATATGCGAACCAGGTCCTCGAGAATCCGCGCCTGCCAGCGGGGGTGCAAATGAAGGTCGATCTCATCGATCATAACAACGCCGTATGGCCAACCACTTCAGACTTTAATTGTGCAGAGTAAAATGGGCAGGAGATAAGGCCTTTCGAGTCAGCGTTAGTGTAAGGATGCCGATGGCTAACCGCCAAACGCAAACGACCCCTGTCTTAGAATCTGGAATTGCTACATAACTCATAAATCGTGGAGCCCGCAGAAACAGAGTAGCTCAACTTCGCATTTGTGAACAAAAAAGCCCAGCAAAAGCTGAGCTTATTAAACAAAAGGTGCTCCATGGCGGATTCGAACCGTCGACCTTGGGATTAGAAGTCCCCTGCTCTATCCAACTGAGCTAATGGAGCAAATAGCCGCACGCCCAAGCAAGCGCAAGCCTGTCAGGCGCAAGTAATTATAACCTAGTTGAACTGCTCGCGATACGCCTTGCAGACCTCATCAACCGGGCCGTCCATGCGAAGGTCACCCTTCTCAATCCAAACGGCACGCTGGCAGATGCGCTCAACCTGCTCCATAGAGTGCGAAACGAACAGAACCGTCACGTCGCCGCTCTGGATAAAGTGCTGGATACGGTCCTCGCACTTCTGCTGGAAGAACACATCACCGACGGACAACGTCTCGTCAACGATCAGAATATCGGGCTCGGTAATCGTCGCGATTGCAAAGGCGATACGCGCCACCATGCCCGAGGAGAAGTTCTTAAGCGGCATATCGACAAAGTTCTGCAGCTCAGCGAATTCGATAATGCCGTCAAAGTTGGCATCGATGAACTCCTTGGTATAGCCGAGCAGGGCGCCGTTCAGATAGATGTTCTCGCGGGCGGTCAGCTCGGGGTCAAAACCAGCACCAAGCTCAATCAGCGGCGCGATGTTACCGTGCACCTTAACGCTGCCCTCGCTTGGCTCAAGCACGCCAGCGATAATCTTGAGCATCGTAGACTTGCCGGAGCCATTGGTGCCGACCAGACCCACGACCTCGCCACGATGAATATCAAACGAGATATGCTTAAGCGCCCTAAACTCCTCAAAGAACAACTCATGCTTGGCAAGCTTAATGAAGTACTCCTTGAGGTTGGTCAGCGACTCGGACGCCATGTTAAAGATCATGGTGACGTCGTCGACCTCGACAGCCAGAGGCTGCTCGCTGTAATCAACAACAGATTCAGTCATCACAGCACTCCTTAGATGTAGAGGATGAACTTGCGCTCGGACTTATGGAACACGGTATAGCCAATAATAAGCGCAAGAACCGCCCAGGCAACGCACATACCAAACGTCATAAGCGAGGGCGTAGTCTGGAACAGGAAGATATCGCGCATAAACTGCAGGTAGTTGAACATGGGGTTCGCATACATCAAGATACGCACGAGATGCGGCATTTGCGCAATATAGTCAGTCGTCCAGAAGATGGGCGTAATGTAAGTCCACGCCGTAATGACGACGCTCCACAGATGCATAACGTCGCGGAAGAAGACCGTAAGGGCAGAGAGCATCATGCCCAGGCCCATGCAGAAGCACATAAGCAGCAGCAGGCAAACCGGCAACAGAATCAGGTGCCAAGAAGGCATAACGCGGAACCACAGCATGACGATGGCGACGGCGACCAGCGAGAAGGCAAAGTTGACCAGCGAGAAGAGCACCTTCTGCACCGGGAAGACCCAGCGGTGCACCTTAACCTTCTTGAGCAGAGGGGCAGCGCCCACGATCGACGTCAGGGCCTGGTTCGTAGACTCGGACATGACGGCAAAGGTAATGTTACCCACGATCAAGTACAGCGGGTACATCTCGGGCGTCATTGAGCCATTGCGGCCCTGGCCAAAAATCGTCGAGAACACGATGGCCATGACGATCATCATCAGCAGCGGGTTGAGCACCGACCATGCGACGCCCAGAACGCTACGGCGATACTTGATCTTAAAATCCTTGGTAACCAGCTGACGAAGGATAAACGCGTCCTTCTCAAATTCGTTCTTAGCAAACGTCGCAGGCAGACTGCGAGTTTCTTGTTGCTTTGTCTGATCCGACACGGATGCAACTCCTTTACTCGTAATCGTTGACAAACGAACAGTATAGACCCGACGGCCATGCAAACGATTCGCGCAACAAAACTGGAGAACTAACCCACATCTTAGGATGCCAAGCCCAAACGGCTATACTTTCAAGGATTGAACGTATAAGGAGCATTGAGTGAATTCTGAATCCATCGCCGTCATCATCCCCTGCTACAACGAAGCGCCCACGATCGGCAAAGTCATCGACGACTTTCACCGCGAGCTTCCGCAAGCGACGGTCTATGTCTATGACAACAACTCGTCGGACGATACCTCACGCATCGCCACCGAGCACGGCGCCACGGTCCGCTTTGAGCCCCGTCAGGGAAAGGGCAACGTATGCCGCCAGATGTTTCGCGACATCGACGCCGATTGCTACCTGATGGTCGACGGCGACGACACCTACCCCGCCGAGGCGGCCAAGGCCCTCTGCGAGCCCATCCTTAACGGTACGGCCGACATGACCGTAGGCGATCGCCTTTCAAACGGCACCTACGCCGAGGAAAACAAGCGCGCCTTCCACGGCTTTGGCAACAATCTGGTCCGCGCCATGATCAAGTGGATCTATGGCTACAGCTTCGATGACGTCATGACCGGCTACCGCGCCATGAGCCGCCCGTTCGTTAAAACCTTCCCAGTGCTTTCCGAGGGCTTTCAGATCGAAACCGAGCTCTCGATCCACGCCGTCGACCACCGCTGGCGCATCAAAGATGTGCCCATCGAGTACCGCGACCGTCCCGAGGGTTCCGAGTCCAAACTCAACACAGTGAGCGACGGCATTAAAGTCGTTGCGATGATCGGCACGCTGTTCAAGGACTACCGCCCGCTGAAGTTCTTCAGCCTCGTAGCGCTTCTGTTCGCGGTATTCGGCCTCGCCCTGGGCATGCCCATCGTTGTCGAATATTTCCAGACCGGCCTCGTCCCGCGCTTCCCCACCGCTATGCTCGCCGCCTCGTTTATGTTCCTGTGCGGCCTGAGCCTTGCGACCGGCTTCATCCTAGATTCTGTAGCAAAGGTCGAAAAAAAGCAGTGGGAGGTCAACGTGTACAGCAAATACGCCTACGACGACCAGCCCGGCCACCCTACTTCCAAGCCAAGCGAGAGGTAGATCTTCCGCAAAATACTATTGGCACCACTGCGCAGATAGCCACCAACAAGAAAAGCCGCCGTTAAAGAACGGCGGCTTTTACTCTCGAAAAGTTAATAGCGCCTAGAGCGTCTTGATGTACTCCCCCAGCTCTTCCTCCCAGTCGGGCATGTGGAAGCCGACCGACTCGAGCCTGGACAGGTCGAGCGCGGAGTGGACCGGGCGCGGGGCTACGGGTCACTCGGCGCCGGTG
>CABSZR010000195.1 GCA_902482185.1 uncultured Collinsella sp.
CGGCGCCCCTCTTCTGCCTGGTCGTTGCCGGCGGCGTTGCGCATCAGGTGCACGACGCAGCGCTGCAACGCGGCACCCGGGAAGACCTCCTGGATCGCGCGCTTTAGGCCCTCGTGGGCGTCGCTGGTGACGCATATGACCCCGCCGACGCCGCGCGCCCGCAGCGACAGAAGGAACGATTTCCAGCCGTCGTAGGACTCGGTGTCGATGGCGTCGAGCCCCAGCAGACGTCTGTAGCCGCCCGACCAAGCGCCGATGGCGGTGACGGTCACAGTGGACTGAACGCGGCCGGCTGCCCTGCACTTAATGTATGTGGCGTCGAGCCAGATGTAGGGGATAGCTCACTTCCGAGAGGTCGCGTTGCTGCAGGTCGCGACCGATTAGTTAAGCGACAAGCACATCCTTGACACCTGGCTGGCGCCCATACGGTCTATGCCAATGGACTGCGTCATGCGCTTCACCTTCCTGGCGGGCACGCCGTCGGTCACCATCTCGGAGACCGCGGCGATGACCGCGCGGTCCACGCGCGAGTAGCGCCCGATCGGGTCCTCTGGGAAGTAGCCCCCCGCGTGCAGCTTCGGGATCCTGAGGTTGATGGTGCCGAAGCTGGTGGTGAGCCTGCGCTCGCGGTAGCCGTTCCTCCTGTTGCCGGCCTCGCATGCCTCGTCGGCCTGGGCGCCCATGATCTCGTTGACGAGCGGCTCGGCCATCACCCTAATGAGCTCGGCCATGTTCACCATGCCGTCATCGAATCTCGGCATCTGGGCGCCGTCGGCCGCAATCTCGTGTATCTTGTCCATTTGCGGTTATTGCCTTTCTTCGAATCCTAACTTCAGCAATTAGAATTCTAGGCGATAACCGCTTCCTGCTTTGTGCGGCAAGGGAAGCGGCCCCTTACACCAACATTCGGCACGCGATTTACGTTCGTCTATGAAGTGATTTTGGCATGTTCGTGGTCGTTAATCTTCGCGAATCGCGAGAGTCTTCAATACGTGCCCAATGTCTGCCAGCCGAGACTTGTGCTTGAGGCTGATTTCGATGATGTAACCTTTCCTAAGGTGAGCAGGATGGCCCTTCTGGTAAGAGTATTTCAGAGGCTATTCATTATATGAATGGAGGGGCCGATGAGTTTTTTGGTTCCGGGTTTGACACGAGGATACGCCTCTGTAATATGTACGAGTTGTGCGTGTACTGATATGCCACAAAGATGTGGTCGATAGCATGGATGGATTGGTTGTCGTGTGTGATATCCCTCGTGTAATTCATTACTGCTGGTTTGGCGGAAATGCACTGGGTGAAAAAGAAGTGCGTTGCATTGAAAGCTGGAAGCGATTCTTACCCGACTGCGAGATAAAGCGCTGGGATGAGTCTAACTTCGATGTCCGTTGCTGTGACTATGTATCTGAGGCGTATGACGCAAAGAAGTGGGCTTTTGTAAGCGATTATGCTCGTTTCAAGATCCTGAATGAAGAGGGTGGCCTCTACTTTGACACAGACGTTGAGGTCGTTGCGGATATGGGCGACATCATTGACGCTGGTCCATTTTTGGGCATTCAGGCAGATCGACCGGATTCCGACGATGCTTTGCCTGATTTCGTTCCTACGGTTGCTCCGGGGCTGGGAATGGGGTCCCAGCCAGGGTCTGCCTTGTATCGTGAAGTGCTCGATTCGTACGAATCGGGGCATTTTCTTCTTCCAGATGGAAGCTATGACTTGATGACTGTGGTTGACCGGACGACAAACATTTTGCGTGGTCATGGCTTGCGCTTTGTTGAAGGGGTACAGCGCGTAGCGGGAATCAACATTTATCCGTCGGAGTATTTTAATCCCAAAGACTTTTGGTCGGGGGCAATTACTATTACAAGCAACACCAAGAGTATCCACCATTTTTCAATGAGCTGGCTGTCCCCTCGACAGATTGAGGAGCATCAACTTGTGAGGAGGCTGATGGAACGCGGCTGCTCTCTTCGGTTTGCGTATGGTGTTGCGAAGTGGTATATGACAATACGGTATGTAGATGTTGCCCGTGTTGTTCGCAAGCTGCTAAAGAAATGATGCTTTATTGTTCTCGCTTCAATGGATATGAACGGATAGGCTGATCGCATGGTTAAGTGTAAGGTGCGGCAGGTTAAGATGTCGTGGATTACGCGCGAGGCGAGATTTGAGCTTGATATTGCGAAAAGGCTCATAAAAGCTGGCACGGCAGAAAAACGCGAGACAGTTGTCTGCTCTTGTTACGGTGGTTCGATTTCGCGATTTCGGGCGTATCGGGAAGAAGGTTAAGAAGTCCCTGCCGCGTGAGACTTCCTTGTACTAGCGTATTGGTGATTCAAGTTTCCAAAAACTGTCTGTGCGTTGTAAATATGAGTAAAACTTTCTCGACCAATGTGGTGTATAACATTATTTATAAGTTCCTCAATGTCATATCTCCACTCTTAACATCGATGTCTTTCTCTCGTGCGCTGCCTACATTATGATTTCAGCGGTTATGCATAACGAAATTTGCATGCTAGTGCTTCGGAGGGTGGCGAGAAGATGATTGCCGCGTTGGCATCGAAACGTGTATCCTATCCCGGCATCGACGTCGCTATGCTGTTCATGGCGGCTGTTGTGGTCAAGATACACGCGAAACCGATTGGGCAGCCTTCTGGGTTCTTCTGTTTCAGGGGCTGTGCAGTGTCGATATCGTGATTACCGACGCGTGCAGAATTGGGCGCGTATGGCGAACCGCTTTCAAGATGCTTAAGCTCTACACGATTTGGACGCTCGTTTACTTGCCCGTGAACGTGTTCGGCTACCGGCTCCAAGGCTGCGACCTCGTAGAAGCGGTCCTTTTGTGGGTTCGGGGTATCCTGCTCGTAGGTGAAGCAGCGTTTTCTTGGCCGCTATGGTAATTATTGGCTGCTGCGGTAGCTTTTGGTTTGGTTTAATTGATGTTGCGGGGGTCTCCCGAGCGCATCTTACGTCTTGCCTTCCTTTTTATGTGTACAGGCTGGGTCATCTCCTCGCATCTCGTCTGGGATACCGCGCCCGTATGGGCCATGATTGCGGCCAAGGCTTACTTTGCACTTTTTGTTACTGTGCGTAACGGACTCTTTCTCGGTTTCTTCTATATTGCTTTGGGGGCTGTCATTGGCTTGAGGTCTGATTCATAGGATCGTGTCGACCCCATAGCTTCTGTTGGGTTAACGTTCGGGAGCCTTGCCGGTGGTAGTGTCCCGAATGTTGGTGTGATTCTCGGTTCCTCGGGCAGCCGCGGGCTGCCCGAGGAACCGAGAATCACCTAGAATGCCGTCATTCTAGCTCGTGTCACGCCGCCTTCCTGCCGGGAATCGGGTTGTCGGCCACGACGAGCGCGATGATCCTGACCGCATGCTCTGCGGCGGTGCCCTCGTAGGCGGGTGCGGGCGCGTTCACCTCGGCGCCCTCGACGGCCCTGCCGATGGAGTCGTCGTTGAACCAGCGGCGGCCGGCCCACTCCTCGTCCATCTCGGCGAACACCGCCCCCATCATCCTGATGAGCGACTTCCTGCTGGGGAACACCTGCACCACGCGGCTGCGGCGCTTGAGCTCGCGGTTGGCGCGCTCCTGCACGTGTTGGTGCGCAGCCTGACGTGGTGCCCGTAGGGGAAGTCGAGGTAGGCCAGCGCGTCGGCCTCCGCCTCCTCGAGCACCTCGGCGGCCTTGGGGCAGAACCCCTCGATTAGCTCTGCGGCCAGCTGGTAC
>CABSZR010000196.1 GCA_902482185.1 uncultured Collinsella sp.
GCATATCACGCGGCCAACGAGCTGTAGTTAACATCGCAGCGGGGCGGGGCGGTAGCACGGATCCACCTCGCCCGACTGCGTCCCATCGGGTGTCAACCGGGGCGGGGTCTGCAAGCGCAGCAGGTCCCGCCCTTCTTGTTTTGCTCCAGTGGATGGCAATGCGCGCTAATCATGAGGAGTGAGGACGTCTACTGCCTTGCAGACCGCTCAAAATTATTAGGGGAGGGGTTAATAATTATATCCTCTATACCAAAGGACATAAAGAGATGCCAATTTTGTTGGCAGGCGAATGACGATTGGCTGCGAGCTAGCTACCAGCGTAAATAATCGATAAAGAAATGTCGTAAATTGATGCCAAATGCCCAGATGCCACCGTTGCGATTTTCAATTAACTGCTACGTGCAAACAGCAAAATGCTACTATCTAACATGCACGTAAGAAGGCAGATTAACGGTTAAGGCTAAGAAGTGGCAGGTATGTCGGAAGCAACAAGGACTCGCACGCATGCGCCCGAGGTTAGGCAGCGCGCCGTCGAGATCCTCCAAGAGGGGGTCGGTCACCGCGCCCTCGCCGCAAAGCTTGGCATTCCCCAGGCCACGGCTCGTCAGTGGGCCCGCGCATATGACGTGGGCGGTGCCGATGCCGTGCTCAACGCGGGCGCTCGTCATCACACCTATTCGTACGAAGTAAAGCTCGCCGTGGTTAAGGACCGTCTGGAAAACGGCCTGACGGTTCGCGAGACCATGATCAAGTATGGGATTCCCAGCGAGTCTTCAGTCAAGGCTTGGTGCCGCCAGTATCGCGAGAGCGGCGAGTCCGCGCTGGTCGATAAGCCGCGCGGTCGCAAGCCGCGCGTTAAAAAGGAGGAATAGCGAACGGGATGGTGCGCCCACAGGGGCGCATTTTTCTTGCCGCGCCAACTTTTCGGACTGCCGCGAGCCTATCGGGACATCTTCCAACGTGGCCAATAAACCGCGCACAGTGGCCCGCGCGCCTGCCGCTGCGGTAAGGGAGCGTCACCCCTCTACTCCAATGCGGACAGACTCCTTACCCCGTACGCCTAAAACTCCCCAGTTGACCGAAAACCTGCCGCCGCCACTCCTCAATTGAGCTATAACGTTAAACAATTGCAGCGTTTTTGCATGGGGGAGTGATGGTATGACGCTACTGTATTTCCTTACCCTGTTTCCGCTGGTACCGGCGCTGGGCATGCTGCTCGCGCGCGGTGACCGCGCCCGCGATGCGGTGGGGCTCATAGGTTCCGGCATGATTATGGCGGTGACAGTTGTAGTCGCCGTCATGTTTTTTGGCGCGGGCCCGCAGAGCTTTGAGGTTGCCTCCGGCACCTCGCATGTGCTCTCGATCATCAGCTCCGTCATCGATGTCATCCTGTGCGCCGTCATCCTGTACAACGCGTACAAATATAGGAACGTGCTTACCACAGTGCTCGGCATAGTCCAGCTGGTGGGCTCGCTCGCCTTTGCAGCCATGACGCTGCCCGCGGCCGAAGCCGTCATCGCAACGCCGCTCTACCTGGACTACATGAGCGTGATCATGGTCCTCGCCGTCGGCATCGTCGGCAGCCTAATCTGCGTGTATGCCCTGGGCTACATGAAGGACTTCCAGGCCCATGACGAGCACGAGGCTGCGCTGCGCGGGCAGACTGCGCCCGACCGACGCCCGCAGTTCCTGGCGCTTATGTTCCTGTTCCTCTCGGCCATGTTCGTCATCGTGACGAGCGACAACCTCGAGTGGCTGTTCTGCGGCTGGGAAATCACCACCGTGTGCTCGTTTCTTATGATTGGCTACACGCGCACGCCCGAGGCCATCAAAAACGCTTTTATCCAGATCATCCTCAACATGCTGGGCGGCATCGCGTTTTTGGCCGGACTCATGTACCTGCACGTCAACGGCATGCCGCTGACCATCTCGGGCATGATTGAGCTTTCCGGCGCCGGAACCGCGCAATCCGCGCTGCTGGTGATGCCGGTCATCCTGTTGTCGCTCGCCGCCCTTACCAAGGCTGCGCAGATGCCGTTCCACACCTGGCTGCTCGGCGCCATGGTTGCCCCCACGCCCACGAGCGCCCTGCTGCATTCGTCCACCATGGTCAAAGCCGGCGTGTTCCTAATGGTCAAGCTGAGCCCGCTCTATGCCATCTATCCCGTGACCGGCTTTATGGTCACGAGTGTGGGTGCCATCACGTTTTTGCTCGCTGCCCTCATGGCCATCTCGCAGAGCAACGCCAAGCGCGTGCTCGCGTACTCCACCATTTCCAACTTGGGCCTCATTAGTGCCTGCTTGGGTGTCGGCGCGCCCGAGGCCGTATGGGCGGCCATCTTCCTGATTCTGTTTCACACGGTGGCAAAGTCGCTGCTGTTCCTGTGCGTGGGCACGGCCGAGCATCATATCGGCAGCCGCAATATCGAGGACATGGACGGCATGTTCAGCCGCATGCCGCACCTGACGCGCCTGATGATGCTGGGCATCATGGGCATGTTTGTGGCGCCGTTTGGCATGCTCGTGTCCAAGTGGGGCGCCCTGGTGGCGTTTGCGCAGACCGGTAACGTGCTCATGATCATGGTGCTTGCCTTTGGCTCGGCCGCGACGTTTTACTTCTGGGGCAAGTGGCTTGCCAAGCTTTCGGGCGTCGACCCCACGGCTCAAAACGTTGAGGTCAATGTCCATAAGACCGAATGGATGGCGCTCAACACCATCGCCGCGCTACTGATTCTGTGCTGCGTGGCGTTCCCGGTTATCTCGAGCGGCCTGGTGTCGCCTTACTTGGCCATGGTGTTTGGCCGCGTGCCGTACGTTATCGGCAAGGACGCCATGTATCTGATGGTGGTTATCGTGGCTTTTATCGCCGTGGTGCTGCTGACTTCATTCCGCGTGAGCAACAAGCCGCACGTAAACGTATATCTTTCGGGTGTGGGAACCGACAATTACCGCCATTTCCGCGGCTCGATGGGACACGAGGTGAAGGCCGAAAAGCGCAATTGGTACTCGGAGGACGCCCTTGGCGAGAAGCGTATTGGCCCCGCGGGTAGCGTCGTGTGCTGCAGCATTATCTTGTTTGCGCTGCTGTGTTGCGCGTGGATTGGGCCCGAGCGGCTTGCCATGAGCGCGCCCTCGGTGCTGCGCGGCAAGTATTTTGAAGGTTCGGGCGTCTTGGGCATTTTTATTGGTACCGTGGCGTTTGCCTTGCTGGCGCCGCTTGTGGGCGGTTTGATTGACGGTCTTGACCGCAAGCTGTCCGCTCGCATGCAGGGTCGCGTGGGGCCGCGTCTGCTGCAGCCCTTCTACGACGTTGCCAAGCTGCTGCGCAAAGCCCCTGCCAGCGTAAACACCATGGACGATACCTACATGGCGTGCGCGCTCATCTTTACCGCCGTGGGTGGCGGCATCTTTGTGTCGGGCTCCAACACGCTGCTGTGCGCCTTTATGGTGACGCTCGCCGCGATCTTTGTGGTGCTGGCGTCCGCCTCGACGCAAAGCCCGTTTGCCCAGGTCGGCGCCGATCGTGAGTTGCTGCAGGTTATGAGTTACGAGCCCGCCGTTCTGCTGATGAGCGTGGGCTTGTACCTTGCCACCGATAGCTTCGATTCCATCGCCGTGACGGGGCAGTCGGCCCCCATCATCGTGTACAGCGCGCCCATTTTCCTCGCGCTGCTCGCGGTGCTCACCATCAAGCTGCGCAAGTCGCCGTTTGACCTTTCGTAC
>CABSZR010000197.1 GCA_902482185.1 uncultured Collinsella sp.
ATCCTACCCATCGTATTTATACTTTCGGGCATCGGCATCACGTTCGTGACGCGTCTCGCCCCCGCTCTCGCCATCTCACAGCTCATCATCCTGTTTGTCTCGGTGGCCCTGATGGTGGGAACGCTTGCGCTGGTCAAAAACCTCGACGTGGTCATGCGCTACAAGTACACCTTTGGCATTATCGGCATCATCCTGCTGATGCTGCCCATCTTTATCGGCACCACGATCTCGGGCTCCAAGCTGTGGATTCGCATCGCGGGCTTTACCATCCAGCCTGGCGAGTTCGCCAAGGTCTTTATCGTCCTGTTCCTGGCCGGCTACCTAGCCGAGAACCGCGAGCTGCTCTCCATCTCCAACCGCAAGATCCTGGGCTTTAAGATCCCTCGTCTGCGATTGCTGCTGCCGCTGTTTGCCGTGTGGGGTGTGTGCCTGCTCGTCGTCGTCTTCGAACGCGACCTGGGTTCGGCCGTGCTGTTCTACACCATCTTCTTGCTGATGCTCTACGTTGCCACGGGGCGCTTTTCGTATGTCGTTATCGGCCTTGCGCTCTTAGCCGTCGGAGCCGTGGGCGCCTACAAGTTCCTGTCTCACGTGCAGGTGCGCTTTCAAGTCTGGGTCGATCCGTTTAAGGATGCCCAGGGCCAGGGCTACCAGATCGTCCAGTCGCTCTTCTCGCTTGCCGATGGCGGTCTGGTCGGTGTTGGCATCGGCAACGGCATGGCCAACAACATCCCTGTCGTCGAGTCCGACTTTATCTTCTCGGCTATCGGCGAGGAGATGGGCCTTTTGGGCGGCGGCGCCGTGCTCATCCTGTTTATGCTTTTTGCCGTGCGTGGCCTCACCACGGCCGCCCGCGCCAAGTCCGACCTTGCCGCCTTTAGCGCGACCGGCCTTACGGCGGCCATCAGCTTCCAGGCATTCTTAATCGTTGGCGGCGTAACCCGCCTGATCCCGCTGACTGGCGTCACCCTGCCCTTTATGAGCCAGGGCGGCTCCTCGCTGCTGGCGAGCTTTATCATCGTCGCGCTCCTGCTGCGCGCCGGTGACGAAGCGACCGGACGCGAGGCCGAGCTTACCGGCACCGGCACCATGGCCGCCATCACCGATGACCAGGTCGCATCCGCCGTCGCCCCGACCGGTACGCGTTTTGCCAGCGCACCTTCCTACAGCCACGGCAACCACTCCGCGGGCTCTCGCATGCGTCGTCGCCTGCTCGACACGCCTGAATCCGGTGTGCTCGGCCGCGTTGCGCTCGCCAACCGTCTAACCCGTGCGGTGCTCGCCTTTACGGCGCTGTTCGCCATCCTTATCGGCAACCTCACCTATGTCCAGGTCATTAAGGCCAAGGACTATCAGGACATGCCGACCAACAACCACACCATCGCCCGCTCCAAGTACATCCAGCGCGGCTCCATCATCACGTCCGACGGCGTGACGCTGGCCGAGTCGCTGCAGCAGGAGGACGGCACCTACGTACGCTCCTACCCCAACGGTAACCTGGCAGCGCACGTGGTTGGCTACGTGAGCCAGCAGTATGGCACCACCGCCATCGAGAGCGTCATGAACGACACGCTCACCGGTTCTAAGGACTACTCCAGCTGGAACAACGCCATCGCGTCGCTCGCGGGCCAGACCCAGCCGGGCAACACCGCCAAGCTCACCATCGACTCGCGCATCCAGACGGCTGCCGAGCAGGCGCTCAAGGGCTTTAAGGGCGCTGTAGTGGTCATCGACCCGCGTACCGGCGCGGTGCTCGCATGTGCCAGCTCGCCCACCTACGACAACACCAACATCGATGCCCTGCTGCAGACGGGCGGCGGCGAGGACGGCTCCATGTACAATCGCGCCATGGACGCGCTGTACACGCCGGGCTCAACGTTTAAGGTCGTTACGCTTTCCGCGGCACTCGAGACCGGTACCGCCAGCCTTACCAGCACCTACCAGGCGCCCGGCTCCATGGACATCGGCAACGCACCGGTCACCAACTATGCCAACGAGAGCTACGGCACCATCAGCCTGCAGCAGGCCTTCGCCGTGTCGTCCAACGTCGTCTTTGGCCAGGTGGCAAACGAGGTCGGCGCCAGCTCGCTCGTCCAGTTTGCCAACGCCTTTGGCTACGGCCAAAAGCTCGGCCAGGACCTGACCTCCGCGGCCTCCATCATGGCCGACCCGTCGCTTATGACCGAGTGGGAGACCGCTTGGGCAGGCGCCGGCCAGCCCGTCGGCATGGACCACACGCCTGGCCCGCAGACCACCGTCATGCAAAACGCCGTGATTGCCGCCGCCATCGCCAACAGTGGCGTGGTCATGGACCCGTACTTTGTAGCCCAGGTACTTGCCCCGGACGGAACCGTGGTCAAGACCACGCAGTCCCGCTCGCTGGGGCAGGCCGTCAGCTCCGCCACGGCCGACCAGGTCAAGCAGGCCATGCTTGCCGTCGTCCAGTCCGGCACCGGCACCGATGCCCAGATCCCCGGCGTCAAGGTCGCCGGCAAGACCGGCTCGGCCGAGACCGGCGGCACCAACGTCAACTCGATGTTCGTTGGCTTTGCACCTTACGATTCACCCACGGTCGCCATCTCGGTGGCCTTGGAGGATTTCGACAAGCATGACGTCAAGGCCGCCAAGATCGCCGGTATCGTCCTGACCGCGGCGCTTGCCGCACAGGGAGCGTGATGCCCATGATCGAATCGGACACCCGAGGCGCGCCGCGGCCGAAGAGTTAGCGGCAACGCGCCACACGGCCCCAGCGGCCACATCGTAGGTACTACACACATCGTTGAGCGAATAGTTATGTTAGGAGCAGGAATGGAACAGAGGGTCCTCGGGGGAAGATACCTCCTCAAGGATAAGGTGGGAACAGGCGGCATGGCGACCGTCTACCGCGCACAGGACCAGGTCCTCGACCGCACGGTAGCCGTCAAGATCATGCTGCCGCAGTATGCTGGCGACGCAACCTTCGCCGCACGCTTTAAGCAGGAGGCCCAGGCAGCAGCCGGTCTCTCCTCCCCTTATATCGTGGGCGTCTACGATTGGGGCAAGGACGGCGACACCTATTACATCGTCATGGAGTACCTGCGCGGTACCGACCTTAAGAGCGGCATCAAGAGCCACGGCGCCCTCGACCCCAAGAAGGTCGCCCAGATCGGCTCGCAGATCAGCTCCGCGCTTTCGGTCGCACACAAGCACGAGATTATCCACCGCGACATTAAGCCGCAAAACATCATGGTGCTGCCCGACGGCAATATCAAGGTCATGGATTTTGGCATCGCACGCGCCAAGAACAGCCACCTCACGCAGGATAACAACGTGCTGGGCACCGCCCACTATGTAAGCCCCGAACAGACCCGCGGCCAGGACCTCGGCCCCACCTCGGATATCTACTCGCTGGGCGTCGTGATGTATGAATGCGCCACCGGCCGCGTTCCCTTTGACGGTGACGACGCCATCTCGGTCGCACTCAAGCAGGTCAACGAGCTGCCTATTCCGCCGAGCCAGATCAACTCCGGTGTCGACGCCGACCTTGAGCGCATCATCCTCAAGTGCATGGAGAAAGACCCGGCAAACCGCTTCCAGACCGCCGACGAGCTGCGTCAGGTGCTCAACAGCTACCTGTCGGGCCGTGCCGTCAACGTCTCGGAGCCCACGCGCATCATCGGCGCCCCCGGTGAGCTGGGCGCTACCAAGACCCGTGAGCTGTCTGACTCCACGCGCG
>CABSZR010000198.1 GCA_902482185.1 uncultured Collinsella sp.
CGTCGGCCGCGGCGCCGCCAAGGTGCGCGATCTGTTTAAGCAGGCCAAGGAAAAGGCCCCGTGTATCGTGTTCATCGACGAGATCGATACCATCGGCAAGAAGCGCGATGGCGGTGGCTTTAGCGGCAACGATGAGCGTGAGCAGACGCTCAACCAGTTGCTGACCGAGATGGACGGCTTCGATAACCACAAGGGTATTGTCGTTCTCGCTGCTACCAACCGTCCCGACAGCCTTGATCCGGCCCTGTTGCGCCCCGGTCGTTTTGACCGCCGCATCCCCGTCGAGTTGCCCGATCTGACCGGCCGTAAGAACATCCTCGAGCTCCACGCCAAGAGTGTGAAGACCGAGCCGCCGATCGACCTGACCGCGATTGCCCGCGCCACGCCCGGTGCCTCGGGCGCCGACCTGGCCAATATCATCAACGAGGGTGCCCTGCGCGCCGTTCGCGAGGGTCGCAAGCGTGCAACCCAGGACGACTTCGAGGAGTCGGTGGAGGTCGTCATTGCCGGCCAGCAGCGTAAGTCCACGGTGCTGTCCGACCACGAGAAGCAGGTCGTTTCCTACCACGAGATCGGCCATGCCATCGTCGCTGCCCGCCAAAAGGGTTCCGCGCCGGTTACCAAGATCACCATCGTGCCGCGCACGAGCGGTGCTCTTGGCTATACCATGCAGGTCGAGGAGGACGAGCGCTTCCTGACCACGCGCCAGGAGGTCCTGGACAAGCTTGCGGTCTACTGCGGTGGCCGTGCAGCCGAGGAGCTCATCTTTGGCGAGATGACGACCGGCGCCGCCAACGATATCGAGCAGGCAACCAAGCTCGCCCGCAACATGGTGACGCGCTTTGGTATGTCCGATGAGTTTGGCATGATGGCACTCGGTACCGTCCAGAACGCGTACCTCAACCAGGACACGTCGCTCACCTGCGCCCCCGGTACGGCCGAGCGCGTGGACGCGATTGTCGCCAAGCTGATCGAGGATGCGCACGACCGCGCCCTGCAGATCCTGAAGGAGAACAAGTTCAAGCTCCACGAGCTGGCTCGTTATCTGTACAAGAAGGAGACGATCACGGGCGAGGAGTTTATGAATCTCCTCACGCGCGAGAATCCGCTGATGCCAAAGCAGCAGTAAGGCTGGCTGCACAGCGCCGAACGCCCCATTTGAGCTTCTATCTCAAATGGGGCGTTTTACGTGGGAGGGATATGTATGAAGATCGTGGTGAGCGCCTGCTTGATGGGCGAGAGCTGCAAGTATAACGGGCTCGACAACTACCATCGCGAGCTGGTCGAGGCCTGCGAGCGTACGGGGACCGAGGTCCTCTTGGTGTGCCCTGAGGTCTTTGGGGGCCTGCCCACGCCGCGCAAGCCGTCCGAGATTGTGAACGGCGAGGTTCGTACCTGCGAGGGCGTGTCCGTTGACCGGGAATTCCGCCTGGGCGCTCAACGTGCGCTCGATATGTGTGAGCAGGCGGGTGGGCCGTCCGAGATTTCCGCGTGCATTTTGCAGGATCGTAGTCCGTCGTGCGGCGTGGGCCATATCTACGACGGATCCTTCAGCGGCACGCTCACAACGGGTAACGGTGTCTTCGTTGACCTGCTCCTGCGCCACGGCTACCGCGTGATCCCGGCAAGCGAATTCGACTCGAGCATGTTACAGCAATAAAAAACCGCCACAAAGGAACTGTCCCCTTTGTGGCGGTTTTGGCCGGTTAGGCCAGGATAGAGTGGCCGTAGGCGTTGGCGGCCTTGATGGCGGCGGCGAACTTTTCGTCAGTGAAGGGCTCAGGGTTGCCCTGCTTCCACTCGTTGGTGGCGTGCGCGTATTCGCACAGGGCAGGGATGTCGGCCTCGGAAAGCCCGACCTGCTCAAGCGTCACGGGCAGGCCCATCTGCTTGTTAAAGGCGGCGTAGCGCACAAGGTTCTCGGTATCGCCCGTATAGGCAAACAGGACGAGCACGCCCAGGCTTACGACTTCGCCGTGCAGGTAGGTGCCCTCACGTGGAATGCTGCAGGTGGCGTTGTAGAACGCGTGCGCCACGCTCGAGTTGTAGTAGTAATCGTTCTGGTTGGTCAGGTTCGAGACATAGCCCGTGTTGACCACGATGTCGAGCGCGATCTGCTTGACGGCCTCGGTCGACAGGTCCTGGCGCACGTCCTCAAGACCCTGGACGCCATAGGTAAACAGCGGCTCGGAGCAGGTGTGGGCGAGTGCCAGGCCAAGACCGGCGGTGTGCTCCAAATTACCGGCGCTCGTGGCGTACTCGACCTCGGGCTGCTTAGACAGGGCATCGCCCACGCCGGCCCAGAAGTACTCTGCCGGTGCCTCGGCGATGATCTTGGGGTTGATGAAGATGTGCGCGGGGCGGTTGGGGTACGAATAGCCCTCGAGCGAGCCGTCGTCGTTGTAGACAACGGCAATGGCGGTCGCGGCGGAGCAGTTGGAGCAGATCGTCGGCACGGTAAAGACGATCTTCTTGAGCTCGATGGCCGCCGTCTTGACGGTATCGAGCGCCTTGCCGCCGCCGCAAGCAATGAGCACGTCGGCTTCCTGGCAGGCGGGGGAGTTTACGACCTTGGCGATATTGGCACGCGTACTGTTGGTACCGTAGACGCGCGTCTCCAGGACCTCGACATCGGTATCTTCAAGTGCCGCCTCGAGCCCTGGTAGCGCTGCAGCCAGGGCTCGCTTGCCACCGATGATGGCGACCTTGGTCGCTCCGTACTCGGCCAGCGCGCCGGGCAGCTCGTCAAAGCAGTCTTCGCCGACGGTATAATCACTCATTCCAATGGTTCGCATAGCAACCTTCTTTCGTTCGATAAAGTGCTTTCAGGTATTTTGCTCCAAGAGAAGGTCCACAGCCGCGAGAAATTTCGAACGTATAAAACCAGTGTTGAGGGTTTTTCGCCGGCGCGGAACGTGCTAGCATACTCCGCATAAGCGTTGATGGGGACGAGTAGTCGGCCGTCCGCATGTTACAGAGAGCGGGGAGCGCTGAGAACCCGTGCATGCGACCGATGAAAATCACCCCGGAGCTGCGGTCCCAACGGACGCGTCGCACAGGCTCGTCTTAGTAGATATCGCCGAGATGGTCGTCGATACAGGCCAGCCGAGTAACGGATGCGAGCGCGCGAATACGCGGGCGAGGGCATCTAAGCTGGGTGGTTAAACGAAGAGCTTTTGCGGGCGTACAGTCCGTTTTGTGGCGCTTCGTCCCAGCTTGTAGGGACGGGCGCTTTTTTGGTGCCCAACGGGCGTGCGCGCCCACGACATGAAAGGGGTACCGTGGCAAACGAGTACAAGCAGACGATGAATCTGCCCAAGACCGGTTTTCCCATGCGTGCCGGTCTTTCCAAGTCCGAGCCCAAGCGACTCAAGGACTGGCAGGACAACAAGGTCTACGAGCAGGTTCTGAAGAAGAACGAGGGTCACAAGAAGTTCGTGCTGCACGACGGCCCTCCGTACGCCAACGGCCCGATCCACATCGGCCACGCCATGAACAAGATCTCCAAGGACATGATCAACCGTTACTGGATGATGCAGGGCTATGAGGTTCCCTATGTCCCCGGTTGGGACTGCCATGGCCAGCCGATCGAGCATAAGGTCGAGGAGAAGCTCGGCACCGAGAAGTTCAACCAGACCTCCACGGCTAAGATCCGCGAGCTTTGCAACAAGTTCGCTGTCGAGA
>CABSZR010000199.1 GCA_902482185.1 uncultured Collinsella sp.
GGCGAGTACACCAAACTGTTTGAGGACCTTCGCGCCGAGGGCTTTAGCCGCGTGCGTGTCGACGGTGAAGTGCGCTCGCTCGACGATCCGATCGATCTGGACAAGAAGTTCAAGCACGATATCGAGGTCGTAGTCGATCGCATCGTGATCCGTGAGAACTCTCTGGGCCGTATCGCCGAGTCTGTTGAGCAGGCGACCGTGCTGGCTCACGGCAATGTAAACGTGTACATGCTGCCCGATCGTGATGCTCCCGAGGGGACCGAGGGCGAGCTGCTGGAGTATTCGTTGGCCTTGGCGTGCCCGGAGCATGGTCACTCCATTGACGATCTTCAGCCGCGTGATTTTTCGTTCAACGCTCCCTATGGCGCATGTCCTGAGTGCGACGGCCTGGGCTTTAAGAAAACCGTTGATGCCGAGGCGTTGATCGAGGACCCCTCGAAGTCCATTGCCGACGGAGTCTTTGGTAGCCTGTTTGGCAACTCGAACTACTATCCGCAGATTTTTGCTGCGGTCTGCAAACACTTTAAGGTGAGCACCGATACGCCGTGGGAGGACTTGCCCCCTCGCGTGCGTCGTGCATTCTTGGATGGCCTGGGCGATACGAAGATCTCGGTCGACTACCAAAAGCTCGACGGACGTCGCAGCCAGTGGGATACCAAGTTTTCGGGCGTTCGCAACATCCTGTACGAACGCTATACCGAGACGACGAACGAGAACACCAAGGCGCGCCTGGAGAAGTACATTCGCGAGGAGCCGTGCTCGAGCTGCCACGGCGCTCGTTTGCGCCCTGAGATGCTCGCCGTCACCGTGGGCGGCAAGTCCATTTACGAGGTTTGTTGCCTGTCGTGCCGTGAATCGCTCGAGTTTTTTGAGGGCCTGGAACTCACCGAGCGCCAACAGTTTATCGGCGGCCGTATCGTCAAGGAAATCCTGGAGCGCTTGCGTTTTCTGGTCGATGTTGGACTCGACTATCTGACGCTCGATCGTGCCTCGGCGACGCTTTCCGGTGGCGAGGCGCAGCGTATTCGCCTGGCAACGCAGATCGGCGCGGGTCTCATGGGCGTGCTCTATATTCTGGACGAGCCCTCGATCGGTCTTCATCAGCGTGACAACGAGCGCTTGATCAAGACGCTCGAGCGCCTGCGCGATATCGGCAATACCGTTATCGTCGTCGAACACGACGAGGATACAATCCGTGCCGCCGATTACGTGATCGACATGGGGCCCGGCGCCGGCGTCAACGGCGGACACGTAGTCGCGGCGGGAACGCCTGCCGATATCATGGCGTGTCCTGAGTCGATGACGGGCGCTTATCTGACCGGCAAACGAATGATCCGGGTGCCTGATGAACGGCGCAAGCCCGGTCGCGGCTGCCTTAAAATTACGGGCGCTCGAGCCAACAACCTCAAAAACGTTACTGCCAAAATCGAGTTTGGTACGCTTACGGTTGTTACCGGCGTGTCGGGATCGGGCAAGAGCTCCCTGGTTACCGATACCATTGCGCCTGCCCTTACGAATGCCATTCACCGTTCGACGCGCCCTGTGGGTCCATATAAGAAAATCGAGGGCATCGAGTGTATCGATAAGGTTATCGATATCGACCAGTCGCCGATTGGCCGCACGCCGCGTTCCAACCCTGCTACCTATATCGGCCTGTGGGATGATCTTCGCGCGCTGTTTGCGAGTACGCCGGAGTCGAAGGCGCGCGGCTACTCGCCGGGTCGTTTCTCCTTTAATGTGAGTGGCGGGCGCTGTGAGGCGTGCAAGGGCGACGGGCAGATCAAGATCGAGATGCACTTCCTTCCTGATATCTACGTTCCCTGCGAAGTTTGCGGCGGTAAACGCTACAACCGCGAGACACTCGAGGTCACCTACCGTGGCAAGACCATCTCGGACGTGCTCGACATGAGCGTCACCGAGGCGCTGGCCTTCTTTGGGAATATCCCGCAGATTAAGCGCAAGCTCCAGACGCTGTACGATGTAGGCTTAGGCTACGTGAGCCTGGGCCAGCCCGCCACGACGCTCTCGGGCGGCGAGGCGCAGCGTGTGAAGCTCGCCAAGGAGCTTCATCGACGCCAGACGGGCAAGACGTTCTATATTTTGGACGAGCCGACGACCGGTCTTCATTTTGAGGACGTCCGCCAGCTGCTCGATGTGCTGCAGCGCTTGGTCGATGCGGGCAACACGGTGCTGGTGATTGAGCACAACCTTGATGTCATCAAGGTTGCCGACCGCCTGATCGATATGGGTCCCGAGGGCGGTAACGGCGGCGGAACCGTCGTGGTTTCGGGTACACCGGAGCAGGTTGCGGACTGTCCGCAGAGTTATACGGGCAAGTTTTTGGCGCCGTTGCTCAGGCGTGACCGGGAGCGCCAGGCTCAACTTGATGCTCAATAAATAGGCGATTCAGTTTATGGGCGCCATCGACTCCTCGTGATTCGATGGCGCTTGCTGTGTCGAAGTGACGTATGCAGCCGAATTGGACATATACTTAATCTTTGCGTCCGAATGCGAGGGAAAGGATATGTCATGGCAAAGGCTGTAAAGACGCCAAAAACCAATGCGATGCGCGAGCTGGAAAGCGCCGGCATCTCCTATGTTCTCCATACGTACGAAGACGATGGCGATGAATCGTCAGGTCTGGGCGTCGCGATTTCCGAGCAGCTTGGCGAGGAGCCCGGTCAAGGATTTAAGACTTTGGTCTGCGTGACGCCGTCCAACGACTATGTCGTGTGCTGCATCCCTGTTGCCGACGAGCTCGATCTAAAGTCCGCCGCGCGTGCCGCGGGGGAGAAGTCCTTGGCCATGATGCATGTGAAGGATTTGCTTGCGGCGACTGGCTACGTTCGCGGCGGCTGCAGCCCGGTCGGTATGAAAAAACGCTACCGGACGCTCATTGATGAGACATGTGTCCTTTGGGATACCATTTTTATTTCGGGAGGCAAGCGCGGTTATCAGCTCGAGCTTGCACCCGATGATTTAATTGCATTTTGCGGGGCTACGGTTGCCGCGATTACGAGAGAGGACTGAGCGATGCCGCAGGAAGAATTGAAGCGCGGAGCTCATTTTGCAAGAGAATCTGCGCCTCAGACACCCTCGTCCGAAGCTCCTTCGTCGCGAGATGACACTGACGACATGGGCTCGTCGGACTACTCCACGGTTGGTCGTTCCGCCGGGCTTATGACCATCCTGACCATCGTGTCTCGCGTCACCGGTTTTATCCGCACGTGGGCAATGGCGGCCGCTATCGGCATGTCGCTACTCTCGTCCTCCTATCAGGTCGCCAACAACCTGCCCAATATGCTCTACGAACTCGTGATGGGCGGCATGCTCGTGACGGCGTTTTTGCCCGTGTACATGGGCGTGAGGCGTGAGCAGGGTCGCGAGGCCTCGAACGAGTACGTGGGCAACCTGCTCGGCATTCTGCTTTTGGTGCTGGGTGGCATTTCGTTGCTGGGGACCGTGTTCGCCCCGGGCTTTATCTGGACGCAATCGTTCCTTTCGGGTGACGGCGGCAGCATGGATACCGCTGCGTTCATGTTCCGTTTCTTTGCCATCCAGATTCTGTTTTATGGTTTGGGCTCGGTGTTCTCGGGCGTTCTCAACGCACACCGCGACTACTTCTGGTCGACGTTTGCCCCGGTTCTCAACAATGTCATCGTTATCGCCAGCTTTATGGGC
>CABSZR010000200.1 GCA_902482185.1 uncultured Collinsella sp.
GCCTTAGGGTCCCGCGCGACGCCACTCCCTCCCGGTATCCGCCGACGTTCCCCCATATAAAACCTGCCAAAATAAACCTGTCCCTTTTTGGCAGGTTTCGGGGTGACAAGGGCTTGCACTTTAGCGTGCGACAGCGGATAATGCCGAGCATTCGACAATCCGCTTATTGCTCTTTCTATAGATTGAGGAGACCCCTATGGCCATGGAATTCAAACGCAGGCTGCCGATCCCCATGGAGATCCGCGAGGAAATGCCGCTTTCTGCCGAGCTTACCGCCAAAAAGCAGGCATTTGACGCCGAGGTCGCCAAAGTCTTTACCGGCGAGGACGCACGTAAGGTGCTCATCATCGGCCCGTGCTCTGCCGACCGCGAGGATTCGGTGCTCGAGTACATGAACCGACTGGCCAAGACCGCCGAGGAGGTCAAGGACAAGCTCATCATCATTCCGCGCGTCTACACCAACAAGCCGCGCACCAAGGGCACCGGCTACAAGGGCTTGCTGCACAATCCCGATCCCGAGGCGCCCGATGACCTGCTCGAAGGCGTTAAGGCCATCCGCCACATGCACCTGCGCGTTATTGAGGAGACGGGCTTCTTCACCGCCGACGAGATGCTCTATCCGTCCAACTACCAATACCTCGTTGACCTGCTGAGCTATGTTGCCGTGGGCGCACGCTCGGTCGAGAACCAGGAGCATCGCCTGGTGTCGAGCGGCATTTCGGTACCCGTCGGCATGAAGAATCCCACTGCCGGCTCTACCACCGTTATGCTCAACTCAATTTACGCCGCCCAGGCGCACCAGAGCTTCATCTTCCGCAACTGGGAGGTCGAGTGCGACGGCAACCCGCTCGCACACGCCGTTATGCGTGGCTACATCGGTCTCGATGGGCGCACCTACCCCAACTATCACTACGAGCACCTGGAGCGCCTGGCCGAGCGTTATACCTCGGAGAAGTACGCGAATCCTGCTGTCGTGGTGGATTGCAACCACGACAACTCGGGCAAGCGTCCGCTGGAGCAGTATCGCATTTGCAAGGAGGTGCTCGACAGCTGCCGCCGCAACGAGTCCATCTCCAAGCTGGTCAAGGGCTTTATGATCGAGTCCTACCTAGAAGACGGCAACCAGCCGGTCGACGGCGGTGTCTTTGGCAAGTCGATCACCGACCCGTGCCTGGGCTGGGAAAAGACCGACTACCTCATCCACGAGATCGCAGAGCGTATTTAGTTACGCGGTTTTGCCAAACCGCGTAACGGCTCGACGCTGCAAGCGCCCCTAGGCGGCAATCTGACGTTCAATCGTCGGTCGCGTACCAAAGTACGCTTCCCTCCTCTTTCACGTCGCCTTGCTCGCTTAGGGGCGTTTTCGCTGACCTATGCTCAACCTACGATAATTCCAAGCTGAACGAGTTACTCGCTGTAGCGGGTGGCGATAGCAGCTTGTACCATGCCGGCGCTCATGAGATAGGTCACCAGGAAGTAGCCTCCGTAGGCTGCCAGGAAGATTGCACAGGTGAGGCCCACGGTGCCGCCGATGCTCATATTTCCGAAAATGCTCACCAGCTCGATGATCACCTTAAGTGCCACAAAGGAGTGCGCCAGGCCCACTGCCAGCGGGAACAGGAAGAATACCGCTTGTTGCGCCATCACCGAATGGCGAATCTGGCGGTCGTCACAGCCGATCTGTGCCAGCACACGATAGCTGCGGCTGCCGTCGGCCACGTTGGAGAGTTGCTGGATCGACAGAATCGCCGCGCATGCAACGACCAATACAAAGCCGATGTAGATGGCTAGGTAGCTAATAAGACCGTTCATTTGCGCTGCTTGCGTGTACATCTCGGAGCGTGTGATGAAGGTTCCCCACGACCCCGGCTCCTTGCCGTCAACGAGCAGATTGTCGAGCACAGTGTATTTAATACTCTCGTCTGCCTCGGTCGTATCCATCCCCTGTTTGTAGTTAACGAGCAGGCTACTGGAATACGGCTGCAGATTAAGCTGGGACAACAGCTCGTCGGCAACGACGACGGTACCCGGATTACTGCCCATCGCCGAGTTGGCGATGGCCGCCGTATCTTCGTCCGACTTATCGGTTGCGGGCTTGAGCGTATGCCCGCCCAAGGTAAGGGCATGGCCGCCAGCCATATACTTGGTGTACAGGTCGACCAGCTCGCCGCCCATATCACACGTGAGCAGATACTGGTCGTGACCGATGTGCACCGGCTCCTCGCCCATCATCTGACGCAGTTTGTTGTACTGGCTCGCCGGCGTCACAAACAGACCCATCGTATCGGCATTGCTACCCCCGAACGCCTTGGGAAGCTTTTCGCCCATGGCCTTGCACATTTCACTTGGAGTCACCGAAGGATCCGAACCGCCAAGCGGGTAACTCAGATACGAATCGATCTGCACATGCTCACCGGCAACATCGGCAATATTGACCTTCTTGCCGGTCTCGTCGTTGTTGTCCGCCGACTTGCCCTTACGATCGCCGTGCCATGGATCGCCGTGCCATGCGGAGTACAAATCGACCGTACTATCGGCCAGCACCATGCGATCGGCTACAGACGGATTGATGTACTCTTTGTAGTAGTCGAGCGTATCGGGCGTGTAATAGACATACGTCTGTGACACGTCAACAGGGTTATAGCGCTCCAGGTTTTCGTTCATCACATTGGCAATCGACATACCGCACGTCACCGAGGTGATGGCCAAAAACAGGAGCATCGCGATGACGCCCATCGAAAAGCACACCGTGTTGACCTTGGCCGCAAGCTGGCGCAC
Organism: uncultured Collinsella sp.; assembly: GCA_902482185.1. GTDB lineage: Bacteria > Actinomycetota > Coriobacteriia > Coriobacteriales > Coriobacteriaceae > Collinsella. The sequence goes on from CABSZR010000200.1 coordinate 2,779, forward strand.
GGTAAACATGTTGAGGCCGCGCCAATACACGCCGCGCAGGCTCTGCAGCAGCTTGATGAGCATGCCCGAGAGTCCCCAGAACAGGGCAAAGGTGCCCACGGTAACCATAGCGGTCGTAATGCCAAACTGGTTCATGGCCTCTTGCAGCTTGCTGTCCGTCGCGGTTAGCGGGAACCCATCACGTAGCAGACGGTAATAGGCCACGCCCACAAGCACCACGCCCACGGCAAAGATGGCAATCGCGATCCAGGGGTTGCGTGTCTTGATGCTCTCGTTGCGACGCTCGGCACCCATAAGCTCGATGAGTTTGGTACGACGCACGGCGCGAAGGTTCAGCAGTAGCGTGAGCACAAACATTACGAGCATGCAGGCAAGGGTCAGATTGAACGCATGCACCGAGAAAAAGAAGTGGAAATTGGCAATCTGTGTCTTAAAAAGCGAGGCCGTAAAGAACGTCATGAGCTGGGAGAGTCCCACACCCAGCACAATGCCGGCGACAAAGGCCACGACCGAGACAATCACCGTCTCGAGCGCCATGATCGTGGCGACGCGTCCGCGCCCCATGCCGAGCACCTGATACAGGCCAAACTCCTTCTTGCGGCGTTTCATGATGAAGTTATTGGCATACACCATCAAAAAGGCCATGACACCGGCCAAAAAGTACGTCAGGTCGCCGAGCATGCTGCCCATAACCTGCGCCAAGCCCTCTTCATCGATTCCGGCGATGTCGACCTGCATCGAGATGGTGTTAAAGGCATAGAAGACCGTGACGCCCAGGGTGAGCGTCAAAAGGTAGACGAGGTAGTCGCGGCCGGCGCAGCGAACGTTACCCCAAGCGAGTTTACAGAGCATCGGAGCCCTCACCGCCCATCATGGCAACGACCTCCATAATGC
>CABSZR010000201.1 GCA_902482185.1 uncultured Collinsella sp.
CCGGTCAGTTTGTCGAGATCATCAAGGCTGGTATCCCCGCTGCCGCTCGTCGGCATGGCGGACACCCAGCCAAGAAAAGTTTCCAGGCCATTCGCATCGAGGTCAATCACGAGCTCGATGTGCTCGAACGAGGGCTTGATGCCGCCGCCAGGTGGCTCAACCCGGGCGGACGTATCTGCGTCATCTCGTATCACTCGCTCGAGGACCGTATCGTAAAGAACCACTTTAAGGAGATGAGCCAGGGGTGCACGTGTCCGCCGGAGATTCCGGTGTGCGTGTGCGGCAACGTGCCGATACTCAAGGTCATCACCCGCAAACCCTTGGTTGCCCAGCCTGATGAGGTTGAGCGCAACCCTCGGGCGAGATCAGCCAAAATCCGCGTGGCGCAGCGTCTGTAGGCGCGACCGCGCGATATTGGACCTCCCGCTCGCACCATAAACGAAGCTTAAACACACTACCAACGTACTCGGGATGGGAGGCGGCATATCATGGGCTACAACACCTCAAACGCAGCACTCGCCTATGATATGAACGCCATGCCCGCCTATCGTGAGACGCCGCAGGCTCCCGTTGCTCCCCGTGAGCAGCGCACGCCGCGCTTTGATGTCTACACGGGCGCGGGCCGTCAGGCAAACCAGGCGGTAAGCCCGGTTTTCATGAGCGTTCTTAAAACGTTTTGCATCATTGCGGCTATCTTCATGACGATCGGCGTCGCCCGCGTGGCGCTTGCCGGTGTTACGGCCCAGGTGCTTAACGGCAACGCAGAGCTTACCAACACGCTCGAGAAGGCGACCGACGAGAGCTCCGACCTGGAGGTCATGCATTCGGTCTATGGCGCCGACACGCGCATTCGCGACCTTGCGGGCGCTTATGGCATGGTGGAGCCCAGCGAGAGCGTTACACTTGACTTTTCGCAGGATGCAGCCGCGGGCGCCAACGCGACCGCGACCGCTCAGTAGCAAGACGGTAGCTGAGTATGACAAATGACTATCGCCGCGGTTCCGATGGGGGCCGCGGTTCTGGACGTCCCTCGTCGCGGGGACGTTCTGGTTATCAAGGAACGGGTCGGCAATCTTACAACGCCGGGCAGTCCCGTGGCAACGACCCGGCGTCGCGACTTCGCGGCTCGGGCGGCCCTCAAGTGCATAACACCAGGTCGCGCAAGAGTTCGTCGACCGAATGGCTCACAGGCACGCCTCTGCCTCGCCGCAAAGCCGTCATGGGTTTCATTGGGTTTGGCTTGGGCTTGGGCGTCTTTCGCCTTGCCGACTATCAAATTGTCGAAGCCGATAAACTGCGCGAGCGTGCCGATGCGCGCCGCCTGCTTGCGCAGACCCTCTATGCCAAACGTGGCACCATCTACGACCGCAACGGCAACGTGCTGGCGTCGTCGGTCGAATGTCGCAACATCGCCGTGAACCCGCAGCTTGTCGAGGATGTCGACAAGACGGTGTCGGCGCTGGTCAAGGCAACTGGAATCGATAAAAAGACCTGCCGCAAGCTCGTCGAGTCCGATGGCACCTGGGTGTATATCAAGCGCCAGGTGGACGAAGACGATGCTGCGGCGCTGGAGAAGAAGAATCTGCCCGGCGTGCTTTTTGAGCAGGCCATGAAGCGCGTATATCCATACGGCAATCTGGCATCGCAGGTGCTGGGTGTAGTGAATGTAGACAACGACGGCTTGACGGGTCTCGAAAAGCAATACAACAAGCTTCTGACCGGCACGAACGGTTCTCTCGTGCGCGAGCGCGCGAGGGACGGCAGCTATATCGCGGGCGGTGCCTATAAAAAGGTGGCTGCGGTCGACGGCGTTGATATCGTGACGACGCTCGACGTCAATATCCAGCGAGCGGCCGAGGATGCCCTGGCAGAGGCAGTTGAGAAGACTAAGGCCAAGAACGGCTCGGCGCTGGTCACCGATCCTACGACAGGCGAGATCTTGGCAGCCTGCTCGTATCCGACTTACGACCAGACCGATCTGGAGAACGCCAAGACCGAGGATATGAACTTGCGCCTGGTCACCGACGCCTACGAGCCCGGCTCGGTCTTTAAGACGCTCGTGGCGGGCGCCGGCTTCGACTTGGGTGTCGTGCGATCGAGTACGTCGTTTGAGGTGCCGGCGAGCATCAAGGTGGGCGACGATACCGTTACCGATGCCGACAAGCGCGACTATGGCATGACCATGGATGTGCGCGAGATGATGCGCCGTTCGTCCAATGTGGGCTTTGTCCTGGTGGGGCGCAAGATCGGTGCCGACGACTTTGCCGCCTATGTGGACAAGTGGGGCATCGGTCACAGCTCTGGTGTAGATTTTCCGGGCGAGAGCCTGGGTATCGTCAAGGAGCGTGACCAGTATGACGGCGCCACGCTGGGCTCGATGAGCTTTGGCCAGGCGCTGTCCGTCTCGCCGATTGAGGTCGCACGTGCCGTGGGCGGCATTGCGAACGGCGGCGTGATGATGACACCGCACTTCTATAAGTCCAGCAAAGGCGACGAGAAGGACTGGGGCGAAGGCGAGCGCGCGATTTCGGAGGACGCCGCATCCCAGGTGACATCGTGCATGCAGACGGTCGTGTCCGAGGGAACGGGCGTTGGCGGCGCGGTTGACGGCTATGACGTAGCGGGTAAGACCGGTACGGCCGAACGAGCCGACGAGAACGGCGGCTACCTCAAGGAGAACTACATGTCGTCCTTTATGGGCTTTGCACCGGCACAATCGCCCAAGGTGCTGTGCTATATCACGCTCGACGGAACGCCGAGCGGCTCAGATGCCGCTGCGGTGCCGTTCCAGTCCATTATGGCCAACGCGCTCGACGTGCTGGGTATCCCGCACACGAAGTAGGGGGTTACAATCTTTGGGGCGTGGTTTGTTGTCCCATATGAGGGTGTTCACATGCCCTGCACCACGCATGTGCGGCGCTGGGATACAATACGCCGATAGCATTATTAGGTTTACAGGGGAGCTGCAATGATAGAGATCGCCGTCAACAACCTCGCGGCCGCAACAGGGGCCCGAACCGTGACGGGAGAAGCCGATCGGGTATGCCGCGGGTGCGTTATCGACTCGCGCCAGGTCGAGGAAGGGACGATTTTCGTCGCCTTTCCCGGTGAAAACGTCGACGGCAATGATTTTGCTTCCCGTGCCGTCCAGTCGGGTGCCGGCGCCGTCGTGATGACGCGTGAGCCCGAGGCCGAGCTGGTCTCGCTGGCGCAGGACAAGGGGTGCGCCATCCTGCTGACCGATGATCCCGAGGAGTTTCTGCTGCGTTTGGCGCACACGTATCGCCTGGAGCTTGGCTGCCTGGTCGTTGGTATTACCGGTTCCATCGGCAAGACGACGACCAAGGACGTGCTCGCCGCCGTGCTCGCCAAGCGCTATCGTGTCTGGGCCACCAAGGGCAATTTCAATAACCTGATCGGCATGCCGCTCACGGTGCTTTCCGCTCCGGCCGATACCGAGGTTCTGGTGCTCGAGATGGGCATGAACCATTTCCACGAGATTGAGCGCATGTCTCAGTCCGCCAATCCCAACCTTGCCATCGTGAGCAAGATTGGTACCTCTCACATCGGCATTTTGGGCAGCCGCGAGAACATCGCGCGCGCCAAGGCCGAGCTTCTGTGCGCGCTGCCGGAGGGCACGGGCCGGGCGTTCGTGAACGCCGACGA
>CABSZR010000202.1 GCA_902482185.1 uncultured Collinsella sp.
CTTGTAATACTCGTGGGATGCGTGATGGCGGTGCCGACGACAACGGCCCAGGCGCCAGCATCGATCGCGGCGCGAGCCTCCTCGGGCGTGTGCACGCGGCCCTCGCAGATGATGGGAAGACCGGGGAATTCCTCGGTCGCCTGACGCAGAAGCGGCAGATCGGGGCCATCGGCCATGGTGCAGTCGATGGCAGCGACACCGTGAGAAAGCGTGGTAGATACCAGGTCGAAGCCCATATCAACCGCACGGCGAATGTCCTCGATGGTGGCACAATCCGCCATCAGGAGCACACCCTCCTCGTGCAGCGGGCGGAAGGTATCCTCGACCGACTTGCCGTCGGGACGCGGACGATCGGTGGCGTCGATCGCCACGATATCGGCACCCGCAGCAACGCAGGCGCGAGCGTGACGCAGCGTCGGCGTGATGTAAACGCCCTCGTGCCCATCCTTCCACAGGCCGATAACAGGAACCTCACAGCGACCCTTAATGGCGGCAATGTCGGCAAGGCCCTGGCAGCGAATGGCGGCGGCACCGCCGAGCTCGCAAGCGCGAGACATTTGAGCCATGGTCTCGGGCGTACGAAGCGGCTCGCCCATATACGCCTGAACGCTCACGACGAGCTTGCCCTTCAGGGACTGGATCAAAGGATCAACGGTCATGTTCGACTCAACCTTTCTCAAAAACAGCCTTCTGAGACACCGCACCTTGACGTTCAAACCGTCGCTCGCGTACCGAAGTACGCTTCGCTCCTCTTTCACGTCAATCTGCGGCACCTCAGAAGGCGCACTTGGTAGCTATGTTTATTTCAACGACGCAAGAAGGTGTTCGGCGGCACCGATGAGCGGAGCATCGCCCTCAAGAGAACCGATGAGGATCGGCGTGTCCTGAAGCGGATCGAGCGCCTGGCTGGCATAGCCCTCGTGTACCGAATCCTTCCACGTCTGTGAACGCCAATCGGGACCTTGGTGAATCACGCCACCCGAAAGCACGATGACCTCAGGGTCCAGGATGTTAGCGAGCGAGCCCAAGCTGGCACCCAGCGCAAAGCCGGCGTCATGGATGACCTCGGTCGCCTTTGCGTCGCCCGCACGGCACAGGTCGTTCACATCGCGACCGACCGAAGGACGGCTGGGGTCGACGCGACCAAAGCGCTCATCGTACATACGACCAATGGAAGTGCCCGAAGCAACAGACTCAAGATGGCCAGAACGCCCGCAGGCGCAGGGAATGCCGGCGGCAGCCGAGCACTCGATGTGGCCCATATGACCGGCAGCACCGTGGAAGCCCTGCATCACGCGGCCGTTCTCGACATATGCGCCGCCGATGCCCGTACCGATGCCCAGACACAAGACGGAGAACTTGCCCTTGCCGACGCCCCAGTGGGCCTCGCCCAGAGCATGAGCCTGCACGTCGCCCACCACGGCAACGGGAAGACCAAGGTCCTCGCGCAGACGCGGCCCCAACTGAACGCCAGACCAGCCGGGCATGATCTCGTTGGCGTAGGCGATGGCGCCCGTCTTGGGGTCGACGACACCGGCGGCGCCAATACCGATACCGAGGACCTCGACATCGGGATTCGCCTCAAGAGCGGCCTTGATGGACGCCTCGATACGTTGGAAGACGGCCTCGCCGCCCTCCTGGGCCTCGGTGGGAACCTCAGCTTCAAAGACCGGATGAGGCACGCTGCCATCAGCCGGATACTCCATAATGGCAGTCGCAATCTTGGTGCCGCCGATATCGACGGAGCAAACGTACTTGTTCTCCATGTCGCTCTCCTTAGGAGATATAAACAACTACAGGAAATGCGCCGTCAGGCTAGCCGTCACAGCGCGGTAAAGGTTTTCCAGGTGCCCGAGATCGCCGAGAAGCCGTGTGGCCATTGACCTAATGGGTCATGGCCGCACGGTTGAACGGCGAGGTCGGGTGCCTGGGAAAGCTTTAAAGGAGGCCGTTGTCCTGGAGGACCTTCTTAATCGCCTCGACGTTCTCGCCAGTCATGGCCTTCACCGGGCGCGGCATGGTCGGGCTGTCGAAGATACCCATGAGGTTCATAGCGGTCTTGAAGGCGCCGACGCCACCGGCATAGCCCTGGACGCCCGAGGTGACATCCCAGATGTGGGAAATCTCGTTGAGGCGATCCTGCTCGGCCTTGACGGTAGCCCAGTCGCCGGCCTGAGCGGCCTTCCACTGACGCACGTAGCCCTCGGGCTCAACGTTGGCGAGACCCGGGACGGAACCGTCAGCGCCGCCGAGATAGGCGCCGTCGACAACAACCTCGTGACCGGTGAGGATGCTCATCGGGTGGCCGTTCTTCTCGTTCTCCTGAACGAGGTAGCGGAACGAGATGTCATCACCCGAGGAATCCTTGACGCCAGCAAGGACGCCCTCGGCGCCGAGCTTGGCAAGGAGCTTCCAGGGGAGCTTGGTGTGAACGCAGACGGGAATGTCATAGGCAAAGATGGGCAGGTCGAGCTCCTCGTGCAGGATGCGGAAGTGCTCCTCGACCTCGGTCATACCCTGCAGGGCATAGAACGGGCAGGTGGCGACGAGGGCATCGGCGCCCAGCTCCTGGGCGACCTTGCCGTGCTCAATCATGCGCTCGGTCTCGGTATCGATGATGCCGACCAGAACAGGCACACGGTGGTCGACGATACGAACGGCCTCGGCGATAATCTGGCGACGGCGCTCATCGGTGGAGAAGACGACCTCGCCCGAAGACCCCAAGAAGAACAGACCATCGACGCCGGCATCGATCATGCGGTTGATGCTGCGCTCAAAGGAGGCAACGTCGAGCTGGTGGTCTTCGGTATCGGGAACAACGACGGGAGGGATAACGCCGGTGAATTTCTGAGTTGCCACAAGAATCTCCTTAGCTGTCTGGCGAGCGGCCCTATGCCGCTCACTCTTGTTGGCAGTGTCCAGGCCGTCTAGGCCAAAGAACACGGATAGAACGTTTGGTTAAAGAAGTCGACGACTTCGTTTTCGAACGCGTTAATACGCTCATGAGCGTATTTGGCATAGATGATATGCCTCCGGTCACACTCAAGACCGTTGAATACGGCAAACTGACCCTTGGGGTCGCTCACGGTATCCATGAGCGACGTGCCCATGAGCACCGATCCGCGCACCCGAGACGACAGAGCCTCGAGGCCACCGGGGATTGGATTGGCAACCGCCGTGCAGGCAAGTCCGCGCTCGTCCAGAGCAGAAACCGCCAGCGCGACACCGCCGCCAAGACCCTCGCCCCATGCAAAAATGCGATCGGGATCCATGCCATCAAGATTGCGCGCGACCTTCGCCAACGCGCAGCCCCAACGGACGCGCTTGACAAAAGCGGGCGAAGCAATCCCCCACTGCAGGTCGTCCGCACCAGCAACATCGTCATCCAGCGCGAGAACGGCATACCCCATGGCGGCAAATCTCGTCATGTGATGCCATCCACGCACGGGTCGATCGATGTCGTGAAACATCAGGCACAGCGGCACGCGCTCAGACACTCGGGCACGACCGACAGGCTCGATCAAACGAGCGTGAATCGCATCGTCACCGAGCTCAAAGGAGACCTCCGAGTAACGGGCGCAGGGGTTAACAAAGTCAATCGCCGTAATGGCCAGGC
>CABSZR010000203.1 GCA_902482185.1 uncultured Collinsella sp.
CGTGGCGGCAAGGGGCATGATGGGGCTTTCGAGTTTCCCCGCCTGAATGAGCTGCGTCGCATGCTGGATTTCGCCGTAGAAATCATCGACCTCAAACGGGGCATTTATTTCGAGCGTTCGCCCGTCGGAGTACTTCACATGGGCGAGCTCGGGGCGATGGAGACGCTCGATTTCCAACGAACCCCGCTCACAGGCAATCGTTAAGCGGCTTTCATATGTTGCTTTGCCGTCGCACACCATATGAATGGGTATACCGCCGACGCTCATATGGATCTCGTCGGCCCAATCGACGCGACCGCCCGATACGTCACGCCAGCGAACTTCACGGGACGAAACCTCGCACGCGCCCGCGAGCAAATCCTCAAACCAACCGACCGCATAGCAGCCCATGTCATATAGACAGCCGCCCTGCAACGGATCAAGCAGATAGCCCGAAGGAGACTCGCCGTAATCGAGCTTTTGCACGCTTTCAATCGAGACAATACGGCCAAGCTCACCCGACGCAAGCAAGTCCTTCACGCGAGTGCGCATCGGGCAAAACCGATTCTTCATCGCCTCCATAAACAGCACGCCGCGCTCGCGAGAGATGGAGGCAATCGAGAGAGCCTCTTCCTCACTCAAAACGGCCGGCTTTTCGCACAGCACGGCCTTTCCGGCGCGCAGCGCGCGACAGGCCCAACGCGTATGCATGCCATGCGGAAGAGCCAAGTAGATTGCGTCGACATCGGGGTCGGCAATCAGCGCGCCATAAGCCGCGTCGCCGTTATTGTCGACCGAGGCATGGCCATGCGCAGCATCGATTGAAAACGCTCGGCAAAATTCCTCGACATGTGCAGGAGTGCGGCCGGCCGCAGCCACAAGCCGTGCCCCGTCCACCTCCTTGAGCGACGATGCAAATCGATGCGAAATGTGCCCGGCGCCCAAAACGCCCCAACGAACCTCACGCAAATCATCACATGAATCTCGATGACCCACGACAGCCCCCTTCAGTTGCGGTGGAATAGTCCCTGTTTAAGCCCTATTCTGCCGCAAACAGGAACTATTCCACCGCAAGTTATAAAAGGGTCACGAGGAGCGCGTTTTGCCGAAGGCCTTAAGCACTGCCGTCACGGGTCCAGGCTGGAAGCGTCGGCGCACGTCATCGAGACGCTCGGGGATATCGATATGCTGTGGGCAGTGGCGCGCGCATTTGCCGCACTTGACGCAATTGCTCACCAGCTTGGCCTCGCTTGTGCGCACCGCGCTCGCCGTAAAGTACTGCGATAGACCCGTAAACCAGCTGTGCGCATAGCTTGCGTTGTAGGCGGCAAAACATCCAGGGATATTGATGCCCTTGGGACATGGCATGCAATAGCCGCATCCCGTGCAGGGCACGCGATTCGATTTTTCAAACTCCGTCAGCACGTGCGCGATGGCATCGAGCTGAGTAGCTGTCATCGAATCCGGCAGGGCCCGATCGGCCAACGCCGCGTTCTCATCCACCTGCGCGGTATCGGTCATACCCGAAAGCAGCATCGTCACCTGAGGATGGTTCCACACCCACGAAAGCCCCCAGGCGGCCGGAGTGCGCAAATGCGGGTCACGGGCGCCATCGAGCACAGCGCGTGCCCGCGGCGGAAGTTTGCCCGCTAGACGACCGCCCAGCAGTGGCTCCATCACAAACACCGCAAGACCGCGCTCCGCAGCCGCCATGAGTCCTGCCGTTCCCGCTTGGTAACGCTCGCCGGCATAGTTGTACTGGATCTGGCAAAAATCCCAGTCATATGCGTCAAGCACCGTCAGGAAATCCGCCGCGCTGCCGTGATACGAAAAACCAATCTGGCGAATGCGCCCCGCCGCCTTTTGACGCGCGATCCAGTCCTCGATGCCCAACGCCACCACACGTTCCCACTGGGCGGGCGAGGTAATGTTGTGCATGAGGTAATAGTCGATATGGTCGGTCCGTAGGCGGCGCAGTTGCTCGTCGAAGAACCGGTCGAAATCCTCCGCGCATTTGCACGAAGCATGCGGCAGCTTGGTTGCGAGCAAAACCTGGTCGCGCAAGCCCAGGCGCTCAAGCGACGCACCCACGCACGCCTCGTTGCCGGGATAGAGATAGGCCGTGTCCAGGTAGTTAATCCCCTGCTCCACCGCACGGGAGATGATGGCGTCGGCTGTCTTCGCATCCGGGCGTCCCGGCGCACCGGGAAACCTCATGCAGCCCAGACCCAGAGCGGATATTCGGTTACCACTTTTGGGGTCAACACGGTATTGCACGGCCCCTCCCTTCGCCATCAGCGCCCCGGCAAGGCGAAACACAATGGTCACGCAGCCGAAACATCGTGGAATCGCAATCGAGAACGTATCGTAACGCAGCAGAAATCGAGCCGTCACGGCACCGCTTTAACATCAGCAAAAAGCCCGATGAAAGGAGCCGGGCATGACCACGCGCATGTCTTTGCGGTCTGCCCCGCAGCGTAGCGTCCAGGCAAACGTTTCTTTTTTATAACAGCCGCCCCGCGCACCCACCAATCACCCTGGCAGCATACAATCCATCAGGCGCCCCTTACGCGGGCGCCTTTTACATGGGGAGATGATTCACATGCAGATCAACAAGGTCGCCTTTATCGGCAAGGGCGGCGTCGGCCTGCTCTACGGCAGCATGATTGCCAAGGCCCTCGGCAATGACGCCGTCGAATACGTTATGGATGACGCCCGTTTTGAGCGTCACGCGGGCGATGCGCTCACTGTCAACGGCAAGCCCTGCGATCTCACGTCCGTCCGCGCCAGCGAGGCGACGCCCGCCGATCTGGTCATCCTGACAGTCAAGACCACCGGTCTCGACCAAGCACTCAAGACTATGGAGCGCGTCGTGGGACCCAATACGCTCATCGCCTCGCTGTGTAACGGCATTACGAGCGAGCAGAAGATTGCCGAGCGCTTTGGCTGGGAGCATACCGTTCTTGGTATCTGCCAGGGCATGGACGCCGTGTTCCTCAACGGCGCGCTCACCTTTACCAATGCGGGCGAGATCCGCTTTGGCGCGGCGGCCGGCACGGACCCCGCGACCGTCGCCGCTATCGACGGGCTCTACACGCGCTGCGGCATCGCCCATACCGTCGAGCGCGACATTGCGCACCGCATGTGGGCCAAACTCATGCTCAACGACGGCATCAACCAAACCTGCATGGCCTACGGCGGGACCTACGGAAGCGCCACGGAGCCGGGCTCCGAGCAGCGTCGCTGCTTTGTTTCCGCCATGCGCGAAACGCTTGCGGTCGCCAACGCCGAGGGCGTTGAGCTGACCGAGGCAGACCTGACGCAGATGGTGCACCTCATCGAGGGAATCGACCCCACCGGTATGCCCTCGATGGCGCAGGACCGCATCGCACAACGAAAGACCGAAGTCGAGGAGTTCGCGGGCACCATTTGCCACCTGGCCGCCAAACACGATATCCAAGTGCCGCAAAACGATTGGCTCTATCAGCGCATCCGCGATATCGAGAAAAGCTGGTAGCGCCAACGCGCCGCATTCAACAGCCTTAACAGCAAAACCGCCGCAAGGGAACCTTTCCCCTGCGGCGGCCTTCATCTTCGTCTATGACCGGCGGCCGATCTCACA
>CABSZR010000204.1 GCA_902482185.1 uncultured Collinsella sp.
GGCGCGACGGTCTCGGCGGCAGCAGTCTGCTCGGTGGCGGGCGTCTCCTGCTCGCTTGCAGGCTCGGACGTGGGCTCCGGTTCGCCAAACGGCAACGAGGGCTGCACCACGCCGCCCGGAAGCTTGGCCTCCGACTTAGGCTCACCCAGCAACTTGCCGCGACGGCGGCGAGCCGGCTTCTCCGCCTCGCGCGCGGCCTCAGCAGCTGCCTCGCGCGCCTTCTCGGCAACAAACGCCGCTGCCGAGGTATCGAGCTGCACCGTTGCGTGCGTGCGGGTGGGCGCGGCGACCTCGCCGGCATGCATCACGATGATGCCGCAGGTGCTCGTCTTAACAAACTCGACCATCTTGGGATCGGTGAAGCCGGTCACGTCGTTGACGATCGAGGCGCCGCAGCGCACGGCCGCCTTGGCAACCGCCACATGACGCGTGTCGATCGAGACGATGGCGCCCTCCTTGGCCAGCGCGCGCACCACGGGCAGCACGCGGCGAGCCTCCTCGTCGGGGTTGACCGGGGTAAAGCCGGGGCGCGTGGACTCGCCGCCCACGTCGATGATGTCGGCGCCGGCGTCGAGCATCGCCAGGCCGTACTCGATGGCGGCATCCGGGTCGAAGTGCTCCCCGCCATCGCTAAACGAATCGGGCGTCACGTTGAGGACGCCCATGATGCGCGGGCGGTCAAAGCTGAGCTCGTACTTTCCGCACCGCCATGTCTTGCTATCGTTCGCCATGAACATCCTCCTAAAATGCCCACGCCGCCGAGCTTGGGAAGCTGGCGGCGGGGTCGCTTTGCAATCAGTCTTTCTATTGTATCCGCGCACACGGGCTAGAACGCAAACGCGGCCGCGATGTCGCAAGAAATCAGCAGGTCGGCATTTGCATCCTGATCGGTGGGAGCAAGGTTGCAAATGGCCAGCGTATCGCCGGTAAAGTAACGCGTAAGGCCCGCCGCCGGATACACCACGAGCGAGGTCCCGCCCACAATGAGGGCATCGGCCGCGGCGATGGCGGCAACGGCGCCGGTCAGCACATGCTCGTCGAGCGGCTCCTCGTAGAGCACCACATCGGGCTTGATGCGCCCGCCGCACGCAGGACACACGGGCACACCCGCGGCGTCCTCGTGCTCGCGCGAGCAAATCCACTCGGCGCTATAGACCGCGCCGCACGACTGGCAAATGTTGCGATGGACCGATCCGTGCAGCTCGAACACGCGCTGTGAGCCGGCCATCTGATGCAGGCCGTCGATGTTTTGCGTCACCACGGCGTCGAGCTTGCCGGCGCGCTCCAGCTCGGCCAGCTTGGTGTGGCAGCGGTTGGGCTTGGCGCCAAGCGCGATCATCTTGGTGCGGTAGAAGTCGAAGAACTCGGCCGGGTGCACCTCGTAAAAGCTATGCGAGAGCATGGTCTCGGGCGGGTAGGCAAACTGTTGGTGATATAGGCCGTCCACGCTGCGGAAATCGGGGATGCCACTCGCCGTGGAAACGCCCGCGCCGCCAAAGAAGACCACGTGACTATGGGTTTCGAACAGCTCCGCCAGCGCGGCGGACGCCTGTTTGGGGTTTGATATTTCCTGCGTCATACATGTCCTCCGTCCGTGTCTCCGGGACGGCGGCGTTCGCACTATCACTCGCGGACTCCGCCCCGCTCTTGTTGCGTTAATCTTAAGCCTGCCAACCCCGTCGAAAGGACACCATGCCTCAGACTTACACCTTTGCCTCGTGGAACGTTAACGGCCTGCGCGCCGTGCTCAAAAAGGACCCGAGCTTTATCCAGATCGCGCAAGAACTCGACGTCGATATCCTGGCGTTGCAAGAGACCAAGCTGCAAGAAGGCCAGGTCGATATCGACCTGCCCGGCTATCACCAAACCTGGAGCTACGCCGAGCGCAAGGGCTACTCGGGCACCGCGGTCTTTAGCCGCCAGGAACCGCTGCTCGTACTGCGCGCCGATGCGCTGCTGCCCTACGCCGGCGAGGGCGAGGCGGCCGAGCTCGTCGCCCAAGCCGCGACCGAGGGCCGCGTCTGCGCGCTGGAGTTCGACAAGTTCTGGTTTGTGGATGTCTACACTCCCAACGCGCAAAACGAACTCGCCCGCATCGACGTGCGCATGGCCTGGGACGATGCCTACCGCGGCTTTTTGAACGCGCTCGAGTGCGAGACCGGCAAACCCGTCGTAACTTGCGGCGACTTTAACGTGGCGCACGAGGAGATCGACCTTAAGAACCCCAAGTCCAACCGCGGCAACGCAGGCTTTTCGGACGAGGAGCGCGGCAAGTTTACCGAGCTGCTCAACGCCGGGTTTACCGATACCTGGCGCGCGGCAAACCCCGACGTCGAGGGCGTCTACAGCTGGTGGAGCTACCGCTTTAATGCCCGTAAGAACAACGCAGGCTGGCGCATCGATTACTTTCTGGTAAGCGATTCGATCGCCGCCAACGTTCGCGACACCGGTATCCGTGGCGATATCTTCGGCAGCGACCACTGCCCCGTCACCCTCACGCTAGAGCTCTAGCCCCAAGTAATTTCCTGGGGGACAGAGGAAAACAGATCATGTGACCCCTCTCCCCCTATAAGTTGCGGTGGAATAGTTCCTGTTTGGGCAGCAAATTGCCAAAAACGAGAACTATTCCACCGCAAGTTCGTGAGGGAACGCGAAATGCCTTACAGCCCGTATTTCACGACGACACGGTTAATGCGACGGCACCAAGGCTTGTACAAGGCGGCCAAGAACACGCAGGTCGCGAGGCCGTGTGTGATATCGAACGGCACTGCCGTGGCAAGACGCGCCATGGCACCCGCCCACGTGAGCGGTTGAACAAAACCGATAATGTCGTAGGCGTTGATCACAACGCCGTACAGCAAACCCGAAGCAAAGCCGTAGGTCAGCAGCGCCGGCATACGCACGGCGCCATCGGCGCGATCAAAAGCGCCGGCATGCGCCAGCGCACCGCCAACGTATCCCACGAGCCCCCAGGCATACATCTGCCACGGCGTCCACATGCCCTGCCCAAAAAAGAAATTGCTGGTCAGCGCCGCCAACGCACCGACCATAAAGCCGTTACGACGACCGAGTGTCGCCCCGGCGATAATGGCGATGGCACTCACGGGTTTAAAGTCGGGAATGGGTCCAAACAGGATGCGCCCCGCCGCCGCCAGCGCCGCGCCCGCACGGGGCGCCAGGGCCGCAGGGCAATGGCTGCCGGCCGGGCCCGAAAGCGCCCGGGCGGCCCCGGCGGCTGTTTCCCGGTTTGCAGATGCTACACGGGCACAAGGCCCGCGGCGCCCAGCGCAAGGCTGGCCGCGCCGCACAGGCACATCACCAGAATGGGGTTCCACTTGCGCCAGCGCAGCAGCACCAGGGCCGCGCAGAAC
This sequence comes from uncultured Collinsella sp., assembly GCA_902482185.1. Taxonomy (GTDB): domain Bacteria; phylum Actinomycetota; class Coriobacteriia; order Coriobacteriales; family Coriobacteriaceae; genus Collinsella. Next base: position 3,372 of record CABSZR010000204.1, read on the forward strand.
AGCGCCGCCGAGGCCCACTGCACGTTGCCCGGCGCCGGGGCTGCGCCGCCCAGCACGGCCGTGCCCAGCATGGCAAGGCCCGCCGCCGCAATCAGCGCCACCACCGCCGGGCGCAGGCAGCTCAGCACGCTGTCCAGCGCGGGGGCGCTTTGGTAGCGCCGGTACAGATACGCCAGCACCGACACCAGAATAAGCGCCGGG
>CABSZR010000205.1 GCA_902482185.1 uncultured Collinsella sp.
CCGCGAGCTCGGGATCGTTTGGATCGGCAGCGGGCTCATTCGGCGCTTCGAGAGAAGCTGGGACGCTGTTTGTCGGCGACGGCGTGTCGCCCGCACCTGCTTCTTTGTCCGCGCTCTCTTCTTGTATGGTTGCGTTGATGGGTTCGTCGTTTGGGGGGAGCGTCTTGGCGTCAAACGCGGAGGGGAGAATTCCGATGGCTCCGGATCCGTTCCACTCCATTTCGAGAAGCGCCGGGTCGGCAAGAATGCGTTGCCTGCTTTGCGCGTGGGCATCGATTTCAATAGGGCCTGCCTCTATCCCTCGTGTAAGGCTGAGTGATCCGGCTGGCTTCTCGAAATGAGCGTCTGTGTCTTTGGTGCTGACGGCGTAGAACAGCAGGGACGCTTCTCCCGCCGCGATAACATCGGTACCGGCTTTGGTCAGCCGCAACGATGCCGTGAATGAGAGGGTGGGCTGCGCATCGTCTGCATTCGCGGCGGCGCAGCCCAGACATATACCGCCTCCTTTCTCGAAAAACGCACCGTCGAAGGCGACCTTCGCTCCGTTCGCCGAGTCATCGACCGAAGCGATGTCGATGCGCACCTCTAAATTGCATGGATCGCCATCTGCATCGAGCACAACCGAGCGCCACGTGCAGACGGCGCACCCCGCCTGGGAGCCGTTTGCCTTGTTCGAACGCTTGATATCCACGACTATCGAGCCGTCCGTATTACGACGAAGGCATCCCGAGGTTGAGATCACGGCCTGTGCGATCGAAAAACGCTCGCACGCAATGGCGCTCGACGGATTTGGTGCGGAACTTAGGGCTACTGGTAAGGAGTCTGCCATGACGGGAGTCGCCCAAGCGGCGACAGGCGTTCCGGTTGCGAGCGCGCCGCAGAGTGCGACGACGGGCAAAAGGTTCTTCGATGCCATGGGGTCTCCTTAGCTAATTTAGTGCGGCCTGTCCGTGTTTTGTTTCTGGCTGCGTTTGATGTGCAGACCGAGGCCGGCGGTTCCCGCGCCTGCTGCTGTGGCGCCTGCTGCCAAGAGCCATCGTCTGTCGCCTGTCTGCGCCAACGGTTCCTCGCGGTCGCCGCGGTCGAGCTCCGAGAGGTCGACCGTCACTTGCGTGGCGGCCTGCGCCTGTTCTTGCTGGGCAAAGGCCATGGCTGGCCCAAACGCTAGGATGCTGACGGCGGCGGCCAGGGCGACGGCCTTATGCCGTGTGCGCACCGGGCTCGACCGTCCAGGTGATCGTCGCAACCTGATCGCCTTCGCCGGTTACGCGGAAGATGTCGCGCGTGACGCGGGCGACGTTTCCGCTTGTCTTGAGCTTGATTTTGTCCGTGCCGCCGGCAATGCCCTGGTAGCCCATGTCGAAGGCTGCATTCTTGGAAAGATCGAGGCCCGTCCCTTGCGCGGCGGCGCTGGCGTTCTGGAGCGCGCCGTCGGGGCCGACCTTAAAGTCGATGGAGTTCTGCGCGGTTCCGGCCTTGGCGTCGGCGGCAATGGTCCAGGTGTTCATGGCGTCGATCTTCATGTTGGTGACATGGATGCCGTAGGCCGAATGATTGTCGATGGTGGTCGCGTCTTCTGAGGGGCCCTGAAGCGTGCCGTCGGCCTTGGCGACGAAGGGAATAACCGTCGGAACTTTGAACTCAACGTTGTCGATCTCGGTCCTGACCATTACCTTCGTGGTTCCAACGCGCCCGGCTGCCATAGCTGGCGTCGGGGCGGCGCCCATTGCGAGCGCGAGCGCGAGCCCTGTGCCCACGACGAGCGCTCTGACTCCGTTCATGTTCCTGGTGATGTCCATGGTCGTTCCTTTCTATTCGCCGCGGGCCGTCCCCGCGATGATTGGACGAATGCTGGTGAATTGCATGCGGTGCCGTGTCGGCCGGAAGGCTAGTTCTCGGTTTGCTCAACCCGTACCTTGACACGTGTCGGATTGCCGTGGCTGTCGAGGGTCTTTGCATCGAGTGCCTGGATCTCGATGTACGCCTCGCCTTCTTTGATGTCGCCTGCAGGGCAGGTCTCAACGGTCTTGCCGGTCTCGACCACGCCCGATTCATAGATGGTCTCGTCGTTTTGGATCACGCGGAAACGCTGGGGAAACTTGTTATCCTGGACGTTTTGCACGTTGATGCGCAGCTTGCCGCCTTTTTGTAGCTGGGCGACCGGTGCGACCGAGATCGTCATCATGTTGTCGCGGACGATGGCGTCGAGCTCATCTTGGATTTCCTGGCGCGTTTTGCCCTCGGCCGTCGTAACCGAAGCGCCCGCCTCGGGTACGGGCTGCGACTGCCAAACGTATAGTCCTACGGCGACAAGGGCACAGACGATGGCCAAGCAGGCAACGATGAGCTTCTTGCGACGACCCAGGCCTGCAAAGTGGGGTGGCTTCTTCGCGCTCATGCGGCATCCTTGGCGGTATAGACGCGCGCAAAGGTGGACGGGTCCGCTCCAAAGAGCATGTGAAGCATCAGACGGCGCGAGTAGACGAGCTCGTCGAAGTCGGGAGGGAGCTCGATGTCGTGGATATGCGCGATGTGGTGGGCGAGCGCCGAGAACGACTCGGGGTCGCAGATCACATCGGTGGTAACGTGGTAGACCGTCGTATCGGGGAATGCCTCTTCGTCGAAAGGCAGGAGATGGGGATCGTCGTCGACTTCGATGGCGATGCCGTACTGGGGCCAGTAATATGCCATGGGAACCTCCCTGCTTCTGGGCCAAAACTTCTATCGGTTTTGGCTGTCGACGCCGACGGTATCAGCCGCTACTTGACCAATTTCTGACCAAATGCTTGACGGATTGACATCTCCGCAGGTAAAAGATGGTAAAAATTACTTCAACTTTTTTCGAGCGACAATCGCGCGGTCGGCGACGGCGGGGCCATATGTGTCAAAAGCATCGTCTGCCGAGGAAATCAAGCCGCTCGCCGAATTGCACGAACGTAAAAAACGCCAATTATGGAGACGGTCTCGAACACGTCGACGAAACGATGCGGTAACATCTCCCTGCAAACACTGTAGTTAGCTAAAGGGGGAGTTCGCGTGTCTGCAACCATCAAACCCTTCACCGACGAGTTCGAAGAGTATGGCCGCGATGAATCTCGCGCATCGGGCGAGGCCTCGAGCATCTCGTTTCCGACAACGGAAAACGAGGTCCGTGCCATTTTGGAAAAGCTCCATGCCGAGCGTGTTCCGGTAACGGTTCAGAGCGCCCGAACCGGCCTTGCCGCCGGCGCCGTGCCCCACGGCGGGCATATCCTCAATACTTCCCGTATGAATCGCTATTTGGGCCTTCGCCGCGATGAACAAGGCCAATTTCTGCTGCGCGTGGAGCCAGGCGTTGTGCTCTCGGAGCTGCGCAAGCAGCTGAGCAAGAAGGTGCTGCCGACCGCTGGTTGGGACCAGGCATCGCTTGAGGCCTACGAGGAGTTCCAAGAGGCTCCCGAGCAGTTTTTTCCCACCGATCCCACCGAGGCATCTGCCTGCCTGGGCGGCATGGCGGCGTGCAATGCCTCCGGTGCCCGCAGTTACGCCTACGGCCCCATGCGCCCGCACGTTACGGGGC
>CABSZR010000206.1 GCA_902482185.1 uncultured Collinsella sp.
GATCCATAGAATCCAAGATCTCGGACTCCGATCGAACGACGGCCCTGCAAGCCATGGGATATCCCGTCGTTCTGATGACCTATGGTCAGCTGGTCGACTCCGATGCCTTCCATGTAGTGATGGAACTCATCATGTCCTATCTCGATATGCCGTTGAAAGACAAGACACCGCGGCAGCAAGAGCTCGAACGGCGGCTTCGTGAGGAGATTTTTATCGATTGGGCGGGAATGTAGCCGCGCGGGTGGAAAACGGTCGCGGAAGCTAGGGTTTTAGTTGCGAATAGCCTTCAATTGCTCCTTGGAATTGGCTTGAAAAGTGCTACCTAGAGCAAGTTATTTCGGAAAATGGACAGTCAACATTAGTTTGGCATATAGAGATCGATTTTTACCTACTAAAACCCCTGATAAAGCTGTTTGTAAAAGCAGTTGTGCTTAGCGACTAGGGCCTCACTGTCGATTATCCGAAAAAACTTATTATGGGTAGCATTTTCAAAACCAGCCGGAGCAACGAAATCGGCCCCCGTTTCGTGAAAACGGGGGCCGAATGGGCTTCATGGTCTGCCTGGCAGGCTTGGCGCCGGCGCTATTTGATCACGCGCACGCGATACATCGACGGAATATGCTTGAGCGCCTCGATGGTGCTACTGTCCAGGTGCTCGTCGGTGTCGAACATGGTGTAGGCGTTCTCGCCGGCGGACTCGTTGGTCATACGCTGCACGTTGGCGTTGTCCTTGGCCAGGATGGCCGTGGTCTGGCCGATCATGTTGGGCACGTTGGCATGCAGGCAGGCAATGCGGCTTGCAGCGCGCGCCTTGCCCATGCTGCAGGCGGGGTAGTTGACGCTGTGTGCGATGTTGCCGTTCTCCAGGTAATCCTTGAGCTCGCTGATGGCCATGTCGGCGCAGTTGGCCTCGGCCTCGCCGGTGCCGGCGCCCGAGTGCGTGGTGATAAACGTATTGGGCATCTTGACCGTCTTGGGCGTGGCGAAGTCGCAGCTAAACCAGCTGAGCTTGCCCTCGCGCAGGGCGGCGTCGACGGCGTCCTCGTCAATGATGGTTTCGCGCGCGTAGTTGATGAGCACGGCGTCCGGTGCCAGCAGGTTAATCTGTTCGGTGCTGATCATGCCGATGGTGTCGGCCTTGCTGGGCACGTGCACGGTGAGGTAGTCGCAGCCGCGGCAGAGATCCTCGAGCGTGCCCACGCGCTGCACCTCGCGGCTCAGCACCCACGCGTGCTCGACGGAAATGAACGGATCGTAGCCGTAGACATCCATGCCCAGATCGACGCAGGCGTTGGCGACCTTGGAGCCCACGTTGCCCAGGCCGATGACACCGATGCGCTTGCCCTTGAGCTCGCGGCCCACAAAGGCCTTCTTGGCCTTTTCGGCATCGACCTGAATCTCGGGGTCGTCGGCGTTGTCACGCACCCAGTTCATTGATTGCACCACGCCGCGGCTCGAGAGCACCAGCATGCCTAGGACGAGCTCCTTAACGGCGTTGCTGTTGGCGCCGGGGGAGTTAAAGACGACGACGCCCTTCTTGGCGTACTCCTCGACGGGGATGTTGTTGACGCCGGCGCCGCAGCGGGCGATGGCGCGGATGCCCTCGGGCAGCTCGTGGCCGTGCAGGTCGGTCGAGCGCATCAGAATGGCGTCGGCCTCTTCGGCGGTGCTCACAAACTCGTAGCCCTCACCAAACTCGACCTTGCCGTCCTTGGTAATGTCATCGATGGTTTTAATCTTGCGCATGGAAAACTCCTTAGCAGGTTTTGATCTATACAGGGTGGTCTGAGATGGCTGATCGGCCCGCGCGTTGCGGGCTAGTTAGATCGCGGGCTCAAACTAAGCTGCGCTTCGAAGTCCTTCATGTACGAGGCCAGTGCCTGCACATCTTCCATGGTTACGGCGTTGTAGACGCTAGCGCGCATGCCGCCCACCAGGCGATGGCCCTTGACGTTTTGAATCTGGTGCTCTGCCGCGCTTGCGACAAAGGCCGCGTCGAGTTCGGCGTCGCCGGTGCGGAAGGTGACGTTGGCGATGGAGCGGCTGTCGGCCTGTGTGGTGCCATGGAACAGCACGCTGTGCTCGAGCAGGTCGTAGAGCAGGTTGGCCTTGGCCCAGTTGCGCTCGGCCATGGCGGCAAGTCCGCCGGTCTGCTCAACCCAACGGAACACCTTGCCGCACACGTAGATGCCAAAGGTGTTGGGCGTGTTGAGCATGGAACCCTTGGCGGCCTGGGTCTTAAGGTCCAGGTACTGCGGCGTCTGCGCAAAGGCGGGGCCATCTGCGATGAGGTCGTCGCGCACGATGGCCACGGTCACGCCCGCGGCGCCGGCGTTTTTCTGCGCTCCGGCGTAAATGAGCCCGTAGCGCTCAACGTCGAGCGGCTGCGACAGGAAGCAGCTCGAGACATCGGCGACCAGCGGCACATCACCGCAGTTGGGCAGCTCGTGGAACATGGTGCCAAAGATGGTGTTGTTCTGGCAGATGTAGACGTAGTCGAGCCCGTCGCCTGCGGCCTCGGCGGCAATGCGCGCATTGATGTCGGCCATGTCGGGGATGCGGTCGAAGTCGGTGTCCTCGGAGCTCGCGAGCAGCACGGCCTCACCGTACTTGGCGGCTTCTTTGTATGCCTTGTTGGCAAAGTTGCCGGTCACGATGTAGCCGGCGCGGCCGCGGTGCATGAGGTTCATGGGGATGCCCGCAAACTGCAGCGTGGCACCGCCCTGTAAAAACAGGACACGGTAGTTGTCCGGGATGCTCAGCAGACGGCGCAGGGTTGCCTCGGCGTCGTCGATGATCTGCTGGTACATGCTAGATCGATGGCTCATCTCGAGCACGGACATGCCGCAACCGCGGTAGTCCATCATCTCGTCGGCGATCTCGGCGAGCACGCTTGTAGGCAGCGCGGCCGGGCCAGCTGAGAAGTTGTGCACACGTGCCATCTTCTAGTCTCCCTCGTAGTCGTTTGAACGTTCGGGATACTTTAGCACAGTGGAGCGCTAGTCGCGACCGCATCACAGCAAAACCCGAGTGCGCCGCTATGATTTACAGGATGGTTACATGGGGGAGGGGTGCTTTACTCCTCAGGCAAATCCAAATCTGCGAGCGAAGGCATGAGGCTTTCTAGGCGCTTGATCTCTTCGTCGCAAATTAGCTACCTCCTGCCCGCTACGACGCGAGCGTGGCGATGACGGCTTCGTCGCCGGCGTATATTAGGGTGTTGCCGTCGGGGATGATCGTTTGGCCGTCGCGCTTGAGCATCACCACGATAAAGGGGTGCTTGCCCTGCGGCACATCGCGAAGACGCTGGCCGGCCAGGCGACCGTGGGGGGTTACGGTGACCTCGCGCAGCGTAACCTCGGCACGCTCTTCGAACGTTGGGGCGGCCATCACCAGCAGATCGCCTTCCTGGATCACGGTATCGCCGTTGGGCAGCACCGGGTGCGCCCCGTCGCGCAGCACCAGGACCACGAGCATGTCCGTCGCGCTGCCAATATCGGCGAGCGAGCGCTCGGCAAACGGATGGCCAGCACCCACCTTGAGC